>SLQH01000231.1 GCA_007131555.1 Planctomycetota bacterium
CGACGGGCAAGAACTGGCAAACCTGGTCATCGGCGTGGCGGGCAACCGGCCGGTGTACCTGAAAGACGTGGCGCGGATCGCCGACGGCCCGGCCGAAGTCGAAAGCTACACCTGGATGGCCTTCGGCCCTGCCGCCGAGGCGCCGCACGACCCCAAGGACCGCCCCTCGACCACTGCCTCCGCCGATGGTGGATGGGGGATACGGCAGGACGCGATAGGCAACGTCCATGCCCAACATATGCAACTGCCCCGCGTCATTCGGCCTGGGGTCGCCCCGGGCGTGGGTGAATTGGACCCAACGAGCATAGGGGGCGATTTCTGAGAACATCTCAAGATAGTCGCCGAAGGGGCGCTGATCGCCGATCCAGCCGATGAGGATCTCGGTGTCCTGCCAGCCAATGCGCTCGATTCTCTGCCGGATGCCCTCCATCACGGCCTGCCAAGCAGCCCGGTGGGGACCCTCATAGCTGGCTGCTACAGGATTGGTCGAACCCTGTCGCTGACCGCCTGGCGGTGTCCACTGGGGAAGACCATCATTGGCAGCCAGCTCTACGGCGTAGAGGATGACAAAGCGCGGAGCCCCGATGGTGTCGTTGAACAGACTCAGATACCCCTCGAAACCGGCGAAATCAATGCCCTGTTCGCCAATCGGGATCATGGCCTCATCATTGCCAAAATTGGTCCGGGCTATGGTTGTGACGTGCATGGCCTGCTGACCGAGCTTGGCCATCATGTCCATGGCCGGACGCATCAACTGCAGATGTTGGCGCGAATACAAGGGCACGCCATAACGATAGGCAACGCTGTCCGGAGACTGGAGCATGTCGACCCAGGCCAGGCGGTCTTGGGGAGGTGGCAACACGAAGGACGACACGTCGACCCGCAGGTCGAAACTCTTGCTGGCCCGTGCCCCACGGACCTCAATGGTGCCACTATAGGTTCCTGGCCGGGCGTCTTCGGGAATCACGACATGGACGTATATCGGCAGCACCTGGGTGGCCTCCACGGGAGCCGGGGCCAGCACATCATAGTATGGACTCTGGCTGTCATCTCGGCCTCGGTCAGGACCCAGGTCGCTATGCCGTGAACCGTAGAGGATTGCGACTGCATCATCGAGTTGATGGGCCCTGCCTTGACGCAAGCCATCGCGACCCAGGCGAGCCTGGGCAGCGGCCGGAGCGCCCCGCACCACAATGACCCCGGTGGCATGGCCACCTCGTGGAGCAGCCAGATGCAGGGTGTCACCCGGCCGTGGCTGACTGTCATCGGTCACGGTATCGCTGATATGTCCCAGGCCGATATCCATCGCCAAAGCCGTGGAAGCCGTCATGTGCAGCAGGGCGATGATCATCACGCACGTGCACCAGGATGTGATGGAACGGATATGGATCATGTGCTTCTTCCTTCCTCTGCTGTGGCTACTCAGGGTCTGCGCCAATGGCCTTGGCTGGCGCCATGGTTACCGCCCATGCAATCTGTTGACAACACCCCTTAGTGGAGCAGTTGTCATTATCAGCTCACACGCGTTTTTCGTGTAATGGTCAACCCTAATGGCCAGACATGTCACACAAGCGCAGATGACCAAGCGCTATACTGTGATGTGAGCCATCGGCACCATCAAGTTATGGCAGCGCCAAGCTCACAGCTCCGGCACGATCGCTGGCAACCACAGCCGCGTTCCATGAGCCGGACGCTGGGGGACGTCGTTGGCCAACTGCACAGCCCGCCATAAACGACTGGTGCCGTAGTAATTGCGGGCGATGGTGCGCAGGGTCTCACCGTCAGTCACGGTATGCCAGAGCCCGCCTTCCTCCACCGCATCCTGCTGCACCTGGGCCATCTGCGGGTAGCCTGGCGCCTCTTCACCAGCCGACATCATGACCAACCCCAAGGCGGACAGGCCGGGAGCGAACAGCACAATGACGATGAGCAGACACCAGCGCAACGACGGCCAACGTACAGCCGGCGACAGGGATGGCTCGACAACAGGCTGAGGCCGAACCGCCGATGAAGGATTGAGTATCGACTCCATACCCCTCAATGACCGACCAATCCCGCTCCTTTCGCTCAGGTCCCTGGGGCCGGACGACCGAGAGCCTGATGAAGGGCCTTGACCTGGGCCAGGAAGCGGGCCAGACGGGCGGTGGACAGCATATTGGGACCATCGCTCAGAGCTGTCTCAGGACGGTTATGGACCTCCAGGAACAAGCCCTCGCAGCCCATCGCCAGGGCGGCCCGCATCAGACCGGGAGCCAGGGCACCATCGCCGCCGGAGGCATCGCCACGACCGCCCGGTGATTGCACGCTATGGGTGCCGTCGAAGATCACCGGCACGCCGAGGGAGCGCATCACCGGCAGATTGCGCAGATCGGCGACCAGGCTGTTATAGCCGAAACTGTTGCCACGCTCGATCAGCACCAGGTCCCGACCGCCGGCGGTACGGAACTTGTCGACAATGGCCCGGCAGTCATGGCCGCCCAGGAACTGGCCTTTCTTGATGCTGGTCGGGCGACCGCTGGTGGCGCAGGCAATGATGAGGTCGGTCTGGCGGCACAGGAAGGCCGGCACCTGAAGCAGATCTACGACCTCGGCCACTGCCGCCACCTGAGCCGTCTCGTGGACATCGGTAGTGATGGCCAGGCCGGTACGCTGCTTGACCGCAGCCAGGATGTCCAGGCCCTCCTCCAGGCCCGGCCCCCGAAAGCCGGCGTGGCTGGTGCGGTTGGCCTTGTCGAAACTGGCTTTGAAGATCACCGGCAGACCAGCCTTGGCGGCCTGGGCGGCAAGGGTCCGGGCCAGTTTGAGGGTATGCTGGCGGCTCTCGATGACGCAGGGACCCATGATCAGTACGGGCAAGGAACCACCGATGACCACATCGGCAGCGACGGTGACAGGATGGATGCGCATTGCGGCAGCCTAGCAGGCTTTGCCGAGCGCCCAACCGACAGTGTCGCGATCGCAGATGCTGCCTTGTCCTGCGGCCTCGGCCTACCATCCTCAATAGCATGGGCGCGGCACAACCCGCTGTGACCGCCAACACCTAACCCTACGCAGCAGGAGTTACCATGAACCACCTTGATGAGCATGTCTACGCCGTGATCATGGCCGGCGGGTCCGGAAC
>SLQH01000148.1 GCA_007131555.1 Planctomycetota bacterium
GCAGGATTGCCTTCAACAAGCGGTAATGTTGCCGTATGCGTGGCGTCACCGCAGCCTGCGCTTGTCCATCGGTCATGGACAGCTAGCATCGTTGCCAGAAACCCAGATATGAACCGCTATCGGTGAGGAGTCGCGATGTCCTGGAAAACGCTGTGTGTGCTGCTGCTGTGCATCCCCCTGACATGGGCGCAAGAGTCGTTGGGCGAGTTGCCGGGGGTGATCTCGGTCGCTGATGGCACTTTCACCTGGGGGCAGGACGGCGTGCCGGTCATCGGTCGTGAGCGGGACGCCATGATCGTCACGGTGGCGGGGCAGTCGATTCACGTCGATCTGCAGGCCGCCCGTCAGGAACTGGTCAAACACACTGATCTCCAGGCTCTGGTCGAGCGTGCCCAGCCGCCCCTGCGGGCCCCGGAACGGGGACGCATCGTCCTGTCGCACAGCCCGATGCTGGGTATCTATCTGGCGACCCCCCAACGCCTGATCACCTCGCAGGACGTTCTTCCAGCGACCGATGCCGGTGCTCCGCGCGATCATCGTCGGGCCCGTGAGACCGTCATCGCCCAGCGCGATCGTCTGTTGGCGCGGGTTCCGGAGATGGTCCCCCAGGAGCTGGTCCAGCCGACGGTGGTGTCCTTGTTACGCCGATCCCTGGACGACCTCGAGGATCCCGATCGCCGCTATGACATCGATGAGATCAGTCCGGTCTTCGCCCGTCGGGTGCTGCGGCATGACGTCCTGGCCCAGATCAGCCCTCGTCCGCAGGTGGCCGCACCTTTCGTCGAGGCCCTGCGGGATGCCGAACGGCCGCACTTGACCTATGCCTACGTGGCTGATGGGCGCCGGGTGGAGATCTACGTCAATGCCTTTGATCGCGATGTCCTGGTCTTGCGGGACGGCAATCGGGCCCGGGTCCAGATGCCGACCCGTCCTCCGGCCATGCATGACGGCGCCGCCCGGCATCTGGCCGGTACCTGGACGGTGATCGACCTGCCTCATGATCACGATATCCAGGCTCCCCTGGTGCTGGAGCGGGTACAGGCCGCCGGGCTGTACCATCGCGGTCGGCGTATCGTCGATTGGCAGGCTCCCGATCAGTTCACCTGGCAGCAACGTGACTGGGCCAATCTGATTCCTCGGATCCGTGATGCGGTGCCGAATCACGTCCCGGCCAATATCGTTCTCACCGATGCCTTCGGCGATATCCATGCCCTGGTCACCCGCCACGGTCTGCTGCGGGCTCCGACCGGTCATGAGGATGATGTCGAGCGCTTCATCAGCGAGGCCGCCGAACGCCTGCCTGATGCCGCCCATCTGGACCTGATTGGCCAGTATTTCTTCCAATACGTCTTCGACAGCCCCGATAGCACCGTACCGGTGGCCCTGGGGACGCGTGAGCACAAGAGCGACATCCACCAGACCGCTGCCCAGACCCTGGCCAGCGCCACCGGTGGCGTGTGTCGGGGCGACTGCGATGACATCGCCGAATTGTATCAAGCCATTGCTGAACGGCAGGGCCGCTTGGCCCATGTCATCATCGTGCCCGGTCATGCCGCCCTGGCCTGGGCTGATGAGCGTGATGGCCATTGGTATACCACCCTGTTGCAGACCGGCCCGGCCTATCAGTTCAGGGGCGAGACCCTGGCCGAGAGCCTGCGCCGCACCTATACCCGCTTTGATGAAACCGATAATTTCGATCACAATGCTGTCGGTCTGTTGTTGCGATTTTCCGGCGAGAACATGCGCTCGGCGTGGCGTTTGTCGAGTCGTATCTTCTCGGAACCGGAATATGCCGAGACCATGATTGATGTGCAGAAGGACTGGCATTACCAGACCTATCTGCAGTGCATCAAGAAGATGGAGGCCATGATCGCTGCTGGTGATCATGACACGGCAAATTATCGGGAGTTGGCCGGTCTGGACGTGTTTACCGGCCAGTACCTCAGTGCAGCCAAGCATCTTGAAGAAGCCATCAAGCGCACTGACGAAAAGACCGCCCGTATCGGTCTGTACATTGAAAAGGCCATGCATCTGTTCAGTGCCGATGAGGATGAGCAGGCTTCGGCCATCATCAGGGATCTCCTGGAACGACGTCTACCGGCCGCACAGGAAGAACTGGGCATGGGCATGATCCAGGTTGGTTGGCAGATCGCTGGTACCTGTCTGCGTGGCAACCAGACCACCTTGGGGGCTCAGGCCCTGGCCATGACCACCTTCAATACCGTGGCCCGGGTCATGCCGATGTTGCAGGATTTCATCACCAACCGTTTTGATGGCGCCGCCTGGATGCACAGTTCCCAGCTCAATACCCTGCGGCGCATCGCCCGGCGTAGCGCCCATCTGGCCTTGGCCTTGCTGGACAGGGCCAGTCCGGAAGAGCGAGAGGGGGATGTCAGCCTGCAGAACTGTCGGCGCTTGGCTGAACAGTATCTGCAACATATCGCGTTTCATGATGTCAACGATGCCAGCGGCATTCCCCGCCAATACGCCATGCTGGCCCGTCTGCTGCGTATCGACATGGGAGATGAGGAGTTTGCTCGTCGTCTGGCTGCGGCCACTGTGCCGGAGGCGGAGCGCAATCACACCGATCGCTCACAAGCCGACATCGATACCGACCTGTCCTGGATCGCGATGTCCATTCCCTATTGGGTCAATGAGTTGATGGACGCCTTTGATCGCCGTCATGAAGCACTTGACCGGGACCATATCCTGGCCATTGGCAAGCGCCTTGATCCGGCTCTGGAGGCCACTCGGCGCTTTGGCATGGCGGGGACTTACACCTTTCATTCGTATCATCTGGGACGACTGATCGTGGCCTTGGTGGCCGAGGATGAAGCCACCATCCGTGAGTTGATGCAGCATGTCCAGGCCCAGGATGACAAGCGTTTGCGTGACGATACTGCAGAATGGATCGGCAACTGTGCGCGCTTCCTGCCCATGCCCTGGTTCAAGCGGGTCCTGGAGCTATGGCGTGAAGAAGTCGATTACAAGGCCAAGTATCTGTGGATCGCCTGGCGGGCGGCCATCAACAAGGCGCCCGAGCATGCCTTGGTCACGGCCCGCTTCACAGCCGAGCGCTTCCCAGACAACGAGGCCTTCGCCGCCGAAGA
>SLQH01000483.1 GCA_007131555.1 Planctomycetota bacterium
ACAAAGCGATATAGACAGATTCGGGCTTTCACCCAGAAGGTGACTCCTTTCTGTCTGCACATATCCACTTGGACAGCGGTCATATATCCAAATGTCATCGTTCAACTGCGGTTTTTAGGTTGAGGCTCACATCTCAGGGGATTCGCCCCTACGGTCCTGATCGGTGCGCTATAAGCCTGCCGCAGCCATTTCCAGGGCCTGGATGGCACCCAGTACCAGTCGCTTGTCCTCACCGGGAGACAGGTTCCGCGCCGCTGCCCGCAGCGGCTCCAGCAAGGCCGGATCGGGCCAGCCCCGGACCCGTCCAAAAATCACCTGGGCCGACTTGATGCGCACTGCGGACTCGGCATCGGCCAAAGCCTCTATGAAGACGACATTGAAGTCTGGATCAAGCTCCTGTGGTTGGTGGACGCCACCGATCCGCCCCAGGGCATCAAGGGCACTGGCCCGCACCTCGGCCACCGCATCCTGGCGAACGACGGTCTGCAGGGCAGTGATGGCCGAACGATCAGTATTGCGCCCCAGGGCCGCCGCAGCCCGGCTGCGGACCTCGGCAGCCGGATCAGCCAGGGCAGTGATGACCATGTCCTGGAGGTGGGTGCCGGCCAGGGCGCTGACAGCAGCCGCGCGCTGGGCAGTCGGGGCCTGCTCGGCCGCCTCACGCACGATCGCCAGAGCCGCCGGCTGACGGGTGTGGACCAGGGCTCGCAACAGGGGCACCACGTCAGAGTTGGCCTCCAGGGCGTCATCGATCATCGTCGAAATGCGGGTCACGGCCTGGGGATGACGGGTGCCAGCCAGCTGCTCCAGGAACAACTGGCGCTCATCATCCTGGGCCTCAGCTGGCGGCTCATGGGCCACCAGGGCGGCAACGGCCTGATCACAGGCCAGGGCGGCCAGGATGCGCATGGCGGTCTGACGATAGAAACGGGCCTTGGCCGGATGATGGCCATGCTCACGGGCCGTGTGCTGAAGATGGGCGATAAGTACGGCAAGGGCCTGGGGGTCACCAGCCCTGGCCAGGGTACAGGCGGCCAGGAAACGGGCTTCATCATTGCTGCGATGCTGGGCCATGGCCTCCACGGCAGCCCGCTGCGCACCACTGAGGACATCACCCAGCATGCCCGCCAACTGGGCGACATGATCACTCTGGCCATCTCCCAAGGGACGGATCACGGCCACCTCAAGGACCCCCAGCATCTGCGGCTCCAGGTCTGCCAGACGGCCCGGGGCAATGAGGCGCAGATGGGGAATCATGTACCACCGACCGCGATCCTCCAGCCAGCCAAACAGGCGCCCGAGGCAGGCGGCAGATCCATGTCGAGCCAGGGCTCCAGCGAAATGCTCTGGGAACACCCGGCCATTGCTGAGATTCAGGCTCTGCTCGACCATCTCCAGCAATACTTCCTCTGCCTCCACGCTACCGATCTGGGCCAGGGCTCCAGCAAACAGATTGACGGCTCCCATGCCATGCAGGGTCTGCCACGGCTCATCTGCCTGGGACACATCATGGCCGGCATCAGCCAAGGCTTGGCGCAAGCCGGCGGCCAGTTGCGGCACCAGGGCTTCAGCGCCCAGGGCACCGGCCCAGGACACCTCCCAGGGACGCAGGTCAACCCGGTCACGCCACGCGGCCACGACTGATTGGGCCAAGGCATTGTGGGACCGCACGGCGATGAGCGGCGAGTCCGGAGCGGGGATCAGGGGGAAACGGGGCAGCCCATCATGTTCAGCACCATGCTGAGGCCAACGTGGCCCGCGACCGGGCATGACCCGATCCAGAACCGCCCGCCCAGAGGCTTGCAAGGCCAAGGAGATCAGGGCCGCCTGGGCCTGAGGATCCTCTTCAACGGCCAGTTCCAGGGCCGCCTCGGTGGCCTGGGGATCGTCGAGATCGACGCTGCTGAGCACGGCCATGGCCGATGACAGGGCCTGCGAATCCATCGGTCGATACAGGACCACAGTGTCGTCGACCATCTGCCAGGCCAGATCATGGGCGACAGCCAGGCCATCGAGGACCTCGGCGACCGATATGGCGGCGGCCTGAAGATCATAGCCCAACTCAGGAGCAGCCTCCTTCCAGGCGGTGGAATAGGCAAAACGCAACCGTTGCCGGGGTGACAGGGCCCGATTGAGAACCTGCACGCTGCCCGGCAGGGTTTCGGCACGGATCTCAATACTGACCGTCTGAGCCAGGACACCCTCATGATCTGCGGCATCGACAGTGACCCGCACCTCCGGCAGGGGCGGTGGCGGCGACGGCTCTTCTTGGGGCCACCATAACACGGTCATGGCACCAGCCACCATCGCGGCACAACCCGCTATGGCCGCCTTGATCAGCCAGGTGGCAGTCAGGCCACCACCAGCGATGGACGCTCCCCCTGCCAGGACCTCCGGGGCGGTACCGGCCAACTGGGCCAGACCGCCTCGCAAGGAGGCGGAAGCCGCCTCGCCAGGAACCTGCCCCAGCATCACCACCACGCCCCCCCGCTGGGCCGTGGCGAAACCACGTTGATGCATGGTTTCACGCAGCCGGTGCAGACCACGAGCCACCTGAGTGCGCACCGTGCTCTCACGGCGACCCAAAGCCTGAGCTACCTCCTTGAGATTGAGACCTTCGCGATAGTGCATCCACAGCGGAACCCGCTCATGCTCTGGCAGGTCATCAAGCATCTGCCGGACGTCTTCCAGCAGGGCCTCGTCAGCCGGATCGCCATTGTCGGCGGTCTGCTGGTCCTGCCCGGCGCGTTGGTGACGTTCACGCAAACGCCGTTCACCGCGCAGATGCATGCGGGCATGATTGACGACGATACGCAGAATCCAGGCCTTGGCGCTGTTGGTGCCCTGGTAGACCCCGACTTGGCGCAGGACCCCGACAAAGGCATTCTGGACCACATCCTCAGCATCGGCCTGATTGCCGACCAGCCGATAGGCCACCCGCACCGCGACGTTGACGTAACGATTGAACAACACATCACCGGCAGTGGTATCGCCCTCGGCCAAACGCTGGAGAAGCTGCCAGTCCTCCTCACCCTCAGCAATCGGCTGCAGCATGGTCTCGCTATCGATCATGGCCTCATTCCATTGCTGGGGTCAAGCGGATGCTAG
>SLQH01000058.1 GCA_007131555.1 Planctomycetota bacterium
CCCCGATGGCGCCGCCGGCGAGATCGTCATGCCGGTGGCGGCGGCGGTCGAATATTATTTCACCCATGGCCGGCCCTGGGAGCGGCAGGCCCTGCTCAAGCTGCGCTGTTGTGCCGGCGACCATGAACTGGGACGGTGCTTTATCCGGCGCCTGCGGCCCTGGCTCTTTCCCCGCGAGCTGCGTTCTGATGATGCCGGCGAGACCCGGATCATGCGCCTGCGCATCGAGGAACGGGCCGACGAGGACGACGTCAAGACCGGGGCCGGCGGCATCCGTGACATCGAGTTCCTGGTCCAGTTCTACCAGCTGCGCTTCGGCGGCCGGACCCCGGCCCTGCGGGTACGCGACACCCTGCGGGCGATCGAGGTCCTGCGCCGGGAACAATTGCTGACCCAGCCCGATGCCGACCTGCTGGGCGGCCATTACCGCTGGCTGCGCATGGTCGAACACCGCCTACAGATGTACGAGGCCCGCCAGCTGCACCGCATCCCCACCGAGCCCTGGCGTCGGGCCCTGCTGGCCCAGGCCTGCGGTTTCACCGGGCCCCAGCCCCAGGAAGGCTTCGACCGCCACCTGGAGGAGGTCCGCGACGACGTCCGCCGCCTCTCCGATCGCCACTATCTGGCCCTGAGCCCGGCCCAGGAGGCCTTCGGCAGCTTCCTGGCCAGCCCCGACTACGATCCCCAGGCGGCCCACGACCTGCTGGCCGGCTACGGCCTGAGCGATCGCGACCAGGCCGGGCGGCGCATCCGGGCCCTGGCTCAGGAGGGATTCTTCATCCTCAGCCGCTCGCGGACCACCGTCAACCTTGCCGCCCTGCTCCCGGAACTGCTACCCGATCTGGCCCACAGCCCGGATCCCGACTATGCCCTACGCAATTTTTCCACCATCGCCGCCGCCACCGGCAATCGGGCTCTATTCTACCAACGCCTGACGACCTGGCCGCGCCTGCGCCGGACCTTCGCCGAGCTGTGCGGCTGGGCGACCTTCATCGTCGACCAGCTGGCCCGCTTCCCCGGCCTGGCCGACGAGATGGTGGAACGGATGCTGGTACCGGGTTGGGATGAGGTCGATTACCGTCATGAGGCAGCGGCCCTGACCGCCGGCCTCAGCGACCCCCTGCCGTCCCTGGCCTATCTCAAGGCCCGCGAACTGGCGACCATCGCCATCCGCGACCTGCAAGGCGACAGCCCAACCCGCAGCGCCCGCCTCATCACCCGCCTCCACCTGGCCCTGGTCGACTGCCTGTGGCAACGGGTCCTGGCCGAGCGGACCGCCGCCTGGGGCCAGCCCATCGGCCCCGACGGCCCCAGCCGGATGGCCATCCTCGGCCTCGGCAAGCTCGGCTCGCAAGAGATGAGTTACGCCTCAGACCTGGACGTGATCTTCGTCTGCGACGGGGCCGGCCACTGCCCCGGCCATGACGATCGTCCGGCCGAGGACTTCTTCACCCGCGCCGCCCAGGACCTGCTGGTCCGGGGCCGCGAGAACGGCCTGCTGGACATCGACGCCCGCCTGCGCCCCTGGGGCGACCAGGGCCAACTGGTCATCACCCTCACCGGCCTGCGCGACTACTGGCAGCAGCCCCGCGACCTGTGGGAACGCATGGCCATGCTGCGCATCGCCCCCATCGCCGGAGACCCCGACCTGGGCCGGACCGCCGCCGAGCTGATCCGCGCCGCCGCTCTCGGCGCCCCACCCGATGCCGCCGCCGCCGCCGAGGTGAGGGCCATGCGCCAGCGCCTGGAGGACAGCGTGGCCGGCAAGGACCACGTCAAACGCGGCCCCGGCGGCTACGTGGACATCGAGTTCCTGGCCCAGTTCCTGAGCCTCGGCCAGCCCCCGGAAGGCCTCCCCGCCGCAGTCCCGATCCGCCACACCCTGGCCCACCTGGCCAGCAGCGGCCGGATCTCGGTCCGAGCCCTGCGCGAATGCGGCCAGGCCCTGGACATCCTCCGCCAGGTCGAAGCCCGCATGCGCCTGGAGACCGGCCACGCCATCTCCCACCTGCCCAGCGATGCACAACAACGCCAACGCTTCGCCCGCATCGCCGGCTACGACTCCCGGGAAGCCATGGACCGGGCGCTGTACTTTGCGCGGGAGCATGCGAGGCGGTGGTTTGAGGAGTATGTGGGGTGAGGTGCTGCGGTGTATCGCCCCCCATTTCCTGCACATTCAACCAGTAAGAGCACGACTTCTGGCTCAATTTATAGCTTTCATGTCCCTGTATTGATCTGTCGGGGCTATGGTTGGTGAGGCGGCTTGGAGGTTGACTGCATGATAACCGAGGTAAGGTAATAGTAATATAAAAGAGACGACCAGACGCCTAAGGGCAGTTAAGAAGCGGGCCGCCTAATGAGACCGTTGGCACCTCATCTGTGGGCATGACCGTTAAATGCATATCTCTTGTACGGCAACAGATAAACCCTTCACCCCGATCCCTTGAAAGGAATCGACCATGTCAGACAATAAGTACACATCTATCGTGAAATTGGACTTCCAATATGCGCATCGATTCATGAACTGGCCGTGCGAAGCAAAGCATCTTCACGGCCACTCGGGACTCTTGGAAATTGAACTTGAAGACACCGTAGACCCGGTAACCGGATTTGCACACGCATGCAAAGAAGGATTCAAGAAAGCATGGGAGGTTTGTGACCATTTTCATCATGCCACCTTGTTTCAAGAGGGCGATCCGCTTCTAGAAGCGGTTCTCGCTGTATATAAGAAGGAAGGCATACACAATGATCCAGAGCATTGTGTCCCTCTAAAGAAGATCGACCACGCCTTGGCATGGTCATACCCTGAATACAGAATTATTGTAACCAAAAAGGTTTCCACTTGTGAAAACCTCTGCGAACTGTTCCATGCGCTCCTCAAAGATAAGATGCCAATCAAGAAGGTCACGTTCCGGTCCTCGTCAATGAACGCCGCGTCCAAAGAATTTAAGTAGGGCTTGCTGAACAAAGGCCCCTCATCACCGAGTCCCAGTGGTCCGGAGCCGCAGGGAGTCCAGCAGACGCAAGAACCCTGGCTGCATGTCCACAGAACATCGCCAGGAGGCTGAACCGGCAGGTCTCGTGATCATCCACAGCAGAGCCAGACA
>SLQH01000312.1 GCA_007131555.1 Planctomycetota bacterium
GGGGGCGGGGATCTGGGGGCGGTGACTGATCGGCCGGCTCGGGGTGACTACATGGGTATGCTGGCCACCATCCTCAATGCCCTAGCCCTGCGTGAGAGCCTGGAACGGGCGGGTGGCGCTGCCGTGGTGGTGGCCCCCTATGCCATACCCAATATCTGCGTGGCATATGACCGTGATCAGGTCCTGGCTGCTATCGACCAGCGGCGCACGGTTGTCTTTGCCGGCGGCACCGGTCATCCTTTCTTCACCACCGATACCGCTGCCGCTCTGCGAGCGGTCGAGATCGGTGCTGCTGTGCTGCTCAAGGGCAGCAATGTCGATGGGATCTATAGCGCTGATCCGCGCCGTGATCCTGGGGCCCAGCGTTTTGAACGCCTCAGCTTTGATGAGGCCGTGGCGGGCGGTTATGGGGTCATGGATCAGACCGCCTTCACCCTCTGCCGTAGCCATGCCATCCCGATTCGGGTCTTTGACATGACATCCCCGGGGGCCATCGCTGTAGCGTTGGGGCCGCATCCCACTGGAACCCTGGTCGGCTGACGACCTGCAGGAGTACCGTCATGAGCTATGATGAAGAACTGTTCGCTGCCGAGGAGCATTTCGAGAAGAGCCTGACCTCGATGCAGCGGGATTTCCAGCGCATCCGCACCGGTCGGGCCAGTCCGGCAATGGTCGATCATGTTCAGGTCGAGGCCTATGGCTCGTTGATGCGCCTCAAGGAGATGGCCGGGGTCAGCGTGCCCGAGCCCAGCCAGCTGCTGATCAAGCCCTGGGACAAGACGACCCTCAAGGACATTGAGCGGGCCTTGACTCAGGCTGATCTGGGCATGATGCCCCAGAATGACGGTGAGGTCATCCGCCTCAATGTGCCGCCGTTGTCAGACGAGCGGCGCCGTGAACTGGCCGCGCAGGCCAAGGACTGCTGCGAAAAGTGCAAGATCGCCATGCGCAATGCCCGGCGTGATGCCATCAAGGGGGTCGAGGCCAAGGCCAAGCAGGACAAGCTCCCTGAGGATCTGACCAAGGACGCCATCGACAACATCACCGAACTGCTCAAGACCTACGAAGGCAAGGCTGAAGCCCTGCTCAAGGAAAAGGTCGACGATCTGACGTCGATGTAGGCGCTGGCGAGGCCGCGTCTGTCAGAGGGTTCGGTCAAGGCCGCTGGGCCGCTGTCCGTCCTCAGTCCGTTGCAGGCCATCCATGCCATGTGAACGCTGGAGCAGCATGAAGTAGTCCCGGAAGGCTCGTAGGGCCCGCTGCACCACCGCTGTTTCCAGGCCCAGGGGGACAGGGCGCTCTCCGCTGACCCAGGCTTCCAATCGTGCCATCTCCTGTTGGCAGCGTTCCCGGGCGGCGCGGATATTGTCGCGTCCGTCTGAGGCCCGTTGCACGGTGGGCTGGGTCTCATTGTACCAGTCGATGGCGGCCTGATAGGCTTGGAACTCGGCCCGGTCTTCGGCAAGGGCCTGACGCCAGTTGTCGATATCGGCCACGGTATTGCCATGGTGGCGTATGACGTCCTGGCGCTGGTAGAGGTTGCCGACGATGTGCATGGCGGCCTCAAAGGCGTCTTCGTCACCAGCGGCGATCAGGGCCTCCAAGGCGCTGCGCAATTGGGCTAGATTGCGTTCCCGGACCTGCTTGAGGGCAGCTACGGCGATGGGTCGTTTGTTGGCATCGGCCACGGCTGTGGCCAGGCTTCGGATGATCTCCTCGCTGATCGACAGCGACTCGTCGGTGCGGGTATTGATGAAGGTGGTGCCCAGGGTGCTGGCCATGATGGTGGCGGCTTCGCTGCCAGGCGGGATTTCGCCCATCATGGCAAAGAGCTGGTCGCGGGCTCCGGTCAGGCGGAGGCTTTGCACTGCCCTGAGGGCCTCATTGAAGACCTCGGGCTTGTCGTTGAGGACGCTGGAGGTGATGTAGCTGGCCACCTGTTGTCCAGAGCGCTCCCGCTGGGCGTCGTCCATCTGTTCTTGGCGGGAAGCCATGCCCGATCCGCGCAGGATCTCCAAGCCCGCGGCCTGGGCCCGGGGATTGTCATCGTAGGACAGCAGGGCGAAGACGCTGTCGAGGTCGCTTGGCGAGGCATGATCGGCGGCCACCGAGACGATGCTGGGGCTGCCCCGGTCGGCAATCATGTCGCTGCCATGGGGAGTGGTCATGGTGTGGATGACATGTCCGACATTGCCGCGATCAATGACCCGATGCAGTTCGCGGATGGCGGCCTGACGGATCACGGCATCAGTGCCGGGTTCCCGGATCAGGCGCAGCATGATCATGGCCACCTCTTCGTCGGCGATGGGGCGATTGAAGATGGCCAGCAGGCGCAGGGCAGCGACGGCCAGATCCTGATCGATGATATCGGCGTCCTCCTGGGTCACCCAGGCGACGATCCGTGAGTTGACGATGCCCCGGGCGTGATCGCCCGCCGAGCGATCAGCCAAGAGGATGTCGCAGGCCGCTTGCAGGGCCTGGATCCGGATGTCCGGGTCCTGATCAGGCGGGGTGGCGATGTTCATCGCTTCGACGAAGAGCTTGCGATCACGGGCAAAGGCGATGCGGGCCTCGGCCGGGCCAAGGCGGCGGGCATAGGCAACGCTGAGGCGTTGCGGGTTGCCGCCGACCAGGGTGGCGAAGTGTTCCCAGGCGCTCAGGGCGCTCTCGACGTCAGGTGCCTCATCAATAGCGGTCATGGCCATTGATCGGCGGATCGCGGGGATCGACATCAGGCCGATCAACACCAGGATGAGCAGCAGGCCGCCGATCATCAGGGGCAGATGATCCTTCCAGGTCTTGGGCTCCCGACGGGCCCGCTGGCCGGCCTTGCCGCGCTCGGCGCGAGACGATGCCGCGCTCCGCCGGCTGTCGCTCCGCTGGGCACTTGCGGGGGCCTGTTTGGCGTGACGGCGGCTGTCCGGCGGACTGCGGCGGCTTTTGGACGAGGCGCGGGCCGGTGCCGGATCGTCCTGGCGACGACGACTGCTGCGGGTCTTGGATCCGGCGTCGTCCTGCTGACGGCCGCCGCGGCGGGAGGATGCTCTGCTCATGATGGTCCAATGGTGGGCTTGGGAGCCGTGCGTGAACCGTCGCCTGTGCTGCA
>SLQH01000043.1 GCA_007131555.1 Planctomycetota bacterium
AACCCGACGCCATGCGTGAATTCAAGCCATTCCTGGCTCGGTTCCTTTGTGCAGCGTGTGGCGTCGGATTTGTTGGCCGTCTTGTTCTTGTCTCTCCGCAGCCCCTCGCGATTTCGTCCCCGGTGGAACGGCACCGAAGCCGGGGAGTCACCCTTGGATTGCGATCCCGAAAACGACACCATGCCATTGTGGCCGAGTGGATTTGATTAGCTCGTGCCCGGCGTGCCGGCCGGGCTGTGGCAGAGCCACCGGAACCATAGACATAGGATATCACCACGCGACGCGACAGGCCCCGACCGGCGCACAGGGCGGGTCATTTTTTGAAAGGTTGAACCTATGACTCAGATTTCCCCATTGTCCCTGAAGGGTGAGATCAATGCCCACCATCGGGAGGCCATGCGGGCTGGCAACGAGCTGCTGCATCATGCCCATGCCTGCGGGGAGCTTCTCACCCAAGTTAAGGAGCTTCTGAAGGCTGACAAAAATACCACCTTTGGAAATTGGGTCGAGCAGTTTATTGACTTTTCGGTGCGGTCTGCGCAGTGTTACATGAAGCTATATAAGGATTTGGGCAAACTTTCAAATGCGCAGAGGCTGCGCATTTTGGATTCAGCCGACAACATTTCCGAGGCCCGCCGGCTGATCGCTGGACACATCGAACAGGCCAAA
Source organism: Planctomycetota bacterium (assembly GCA_007131555.1). Lineage (GTDB taxonomy): Bacteria > Planctomycetota > UBA11346 > UBA11346 > UBA11346 > SLQH01. The sequence continues at coordinate 670 of SLQH01000043.1, forward strand.
CCGGAACCCAAATCCGAGCCCCAACAGCCCACCCAGGAGCGGCCGCCTGCAGTACCGTTTATCGAAAACCCGGACGCCGACCCGCCGCCGGAACTGGAGGGGCGAATTGAACCCGAGGAGCCGGTGGTGGTTCCGCAGGCGTCGGTGGTGCTGGACTGTTTCGACCGGCCGGTGCCCGACCACTTCCGCGAGGCCCATGCTACGGCCGGAGCGATTGCCACCCAGGCCCGCCGCCTCGACCCGATCCTGCGGGAGGTGCTCTCATTGGCTGAGCAAGAGGGAGGCGAGTTTATCGCGTGCGCAGCCATTGAAGAGGAGATCAAAAAAATCAAAGGCCGCATCATCGGGGCGTGCTACGGATTCGAGTGCCCGAAGTGCGAGGGCGTTGTCGGCAAACCATGCAAGTTCTGCCAGAGCCGCGGGTGGGTGCCGGTGGAAAAAAAAGGGAAACTGTCGGCCGCAGACAAAGAGTACCTGGGGATTGACTGATGCAGCTATCGCTATTCGACGAACTCCGCGAACGGCTCGAGGTGCCGGAAGTCGAACCGGCCATCAGACTGCGACCCTATCAGCAGCTTTCGGTCGATGGTGTTTTCGAGCGGTGGAGGACAGACGGCTCCACGATGATCGTCTTGCCTACCGGGACCGGCAAGAGCGTGTGCTTTTCGGCTATCATGGATAGGAGGATTCAGGAGCGACCGGACGAAAGAATCCTCGTCCTGGCCCACCGCGAGGAGCTTATTCTGCAGGCCATGCGGCACGCCCAAAACGTCGGGCTGAAGGCGGGAATCGAAATGGGCGGACAGCGGGCCCGTGATGAACCGGTGGTAATCTCGACCGTGCAGACGCAAGCGGCATGGAGTCGGTGTCGGGCGTGTTTCGGCGAAGGCTGCGACGATTGCCACGGGCGAGGGAAGCGGCGGAGGTTTCAGCGATTCCAACCGCGAGACTTCAGTACGGTAATTATTGACGAAGCTCATCACGCAGTAGCCGAAACATACCGCGTTTGCACGGCGTGGTATCAACAGAATCCGCGGCTCAAGATTTTGATGGTGACCGCCACTCCGAAGCGCACCGACGAAGTTGGCTTGCACAATGTCTGTGAGTCCGTTGCCTACGAAATGGACCTGAAACAGGCCATCACAGAGGGCTGGTTGACTCCGATTCGGCAGCAGTTCATCACGGTCGACGGTCTGGACCTGTCGCGAGTAAAGACCCGCAAGGGCGACTTGGCGGAAGGAGAGAGGGAGCAGGCGTTTCTCGGTGAGACAGACGCAGAAGAGGAAATGCTGCTACACGCGATTACCTACCCGACCATTGAGGCTGCCAAGGGAAGGCGAACACTGGTATTCGCGGCGGGACAGGAGCACGCGGAAAAACTGACGGCGGCATTTAACGCCTACGAAGGGATCGAGGCGGAGTTTGTGATCGACAAGACAGACCGGGCCGAGCGGCGGAAGATCATCCAGCGGTTCCGGGACGGGCGGACACAGATCCTTGTCAATTGCATGGTGTTTACGGAGGGCTTCGATGTTCCAGATGCGGCTGTTTGTGCCAACGCCAGACCCACGAAATCAGCTAGCCTCTATCAGCAGATGATCGGGCGCGTAACCCGACCTGAGGCCGGCGTGGTCGATGGGCTGGATACAGACGAAGATCGACGCGAGGCTATCGCCAACAGCGGAAAGCCTCATTGCCTTGTCTTGGACTTCACGGGTGACTGTGGCAACCACAAGCTCGTTTCGGTGGCTGATGTGCTGGCAGGCGATGACGTGGAGCCTATCGACCTGCAGGCGGCTCTGATTGCAGCCAAGAAATCTGGGACGGACGTTGATATCGAAGAGCTGATCGAGAAGGCCAAGACAGCCCGCGAGGAGTCTGAAAAGCGGAAGGAAGAGGAGCGTAAGAGGCGAGTCCAGACGCGGAACTACGCTCGGGACGGACAGATTTACGCAACGGACGTGGATATTTTCGGCGGACGGCAGTTCGATCCGTTTGCCGACTACGTGCCGGGACCGAGCGGGGCGTCACAGAGGCAAGTAGCGTTCCTGATGAAGCTCGGCGTATCACCAGAGACGGCTGTCGGGTACAGCAAAAGGCAGGCACATGCGGTCATTGACGACTTGAAAAAGCGGAGGGGGGGGGAATTCATTTTGACGTTTGGCAAGTACGTAGGGCGACCTTTGAAAGCTGTTCCGAAAGCCTATCTGGACTGGATACAGAAGAACATCGACCGGAAGGACTTGCAAGAGCAGATCGCTGTGTATCGAACGCCGGTGCCATTTTGAAAGTAACTCGAAAAGGAACGAATCATGAAGACCCCGATATTGAGCACACGTGGCGAACTGCGAGAGCAGTTGGCGGAGGCTCAAAAGTGCTCTAATAGGCTCGCCGAAATGTACGCCAAAGTCGTCGTCGAACGGGAAAT
>SLQH01000084.1 GCA_007131555.1 Planctomycetota bacterium
ATCGGCGCAGACCGTTCCTCACTCCCGCCGATGCACGGTGATCGTCCCCTCATCCCCCACCAACTCCCCGATGCCCGCTGCGCAGCGGGTCAGGCCCTGGCGTCTGGTCTCGTCCCGGATGGCGCGGTTGGCGGCGATGCTGTCGGGGGTGGCGTAGCTGCGGCCGTGATCGAGGTGGACGCAGGTGGCGCGGTGGCGGATCTGGTGGCCGCGGATGCCGGCGTTCTCCAGGCGTTCGCCGAACTCCCGGTCCTGGCCGCCGTAGCACATGCGATGGTCGAAGCCGTTGGCGGCCAGGATGTAACGGCGCCAGGTCGAGGCGTTGTGGCCGTTCCAGGAGGCGCGGGTGGTGGTCAGGGCGTCGCACAGCCGGCCGCGGCGGGTGCCAAGGAGGCGCAGCTTGCGTTCGCGGGCCAGATCTGGGCTGCCGTTGGCGGCCAACCAGGCCGGATCGCAATGACGGCCGGTCCGGATGTCGTCGTCGCTGAGGGCCTGGCTGGTGGCCAGGCTGAGCTTGTTGTAGCCGCCGGAGAGGAAGCGGCCGGGGCGGGCCAGGCAGACATGCCAGGCGATGAAGTCCCGGTGGGGGATGCAGTCGGCATCGGTGAAGATGCAGTAGTCGCCGTGGGCCGCCGCCACCGCCCGGTTGAGGGCCTGGCATTTGCGGAAGCCCTGATCGGGCTGCCAGATGTGGACCAGGGGCAGGGCGAGGTCCTGGGCGGCCCGGCTGATGACCTCGGCGGTGTCGTCGCTGGAGCCGTCATCGGCGATGATGATCTCATCGGCCGGCAGGCTCTGGCAGGCGCAGCCGACCAGGACCTTGCCCAGCCAGGCCGGGCTGTTGTAGGTGGTCATCATCAGGGAGGTCTTCATCGCCCCATGCTCCGGTGTTGGTGACTGGATGTCACCCAGGGGTCAGTGTCCGGTCCGGGCGGGGGTGGTCAATCGCAGGGGCAGGCCCCTTGGCAAGCGCCAATCAAGCGGCACAGTGAGGCTATGCCCCTACCCCTGCGTTGTGCCGCCCTGCCCCCTTTGCGTGTCGATGAGGCCGTGCCAGCGGTCAGCTGTGCGGCGGTCGAGCAGGGGCCACAATTGGCCGAGGAGGGGGCCTACCTGTGGGTCCAGGTGGCCTGTGAGCAGTTGCCGGCCCGCCAGGCCGCCGCCGCCCTGGCCCGGACCGCCCAGGTCGATGAGCATCTGGTCTGTGGCGCCGGCAGTCATGACCGGCGGGCCCATTATACGGCCTGGTTCTCGATTCCGGCTGATCAGGTCGAGCATCCGGCGGCCATCCCCGGGGCCGGCTACAAGCGCAAGCTGCGGGTCCTGGCGGTGCAGCGCTTCCGGCGGCCGGTCAGCGCCCAGGAGATCACGGTCCTGCGGTGGACCCTGCGGGTGAGCGGCGGAGCCGGGCTGTATCAGGAGGCCCGCCGCCTGCTCGATCACCTACGCCGGGAACCGGCTCCCAACTACATGGCGGCGACGGTGATCGGGACCGACAACGAGGCCCGCTGGGGACGGCTGCTGGCCCAGGGTCGGTCCCTGCCCCCGGCGGTGGCCCGTCAGGGCCTGTCGGCGCGGCGTCTGCTGGGTGCCAGTCGGGGGCGGCTCTTCAACCGTCTGGTGGCCGAGCGTCTGGGGCGCGATCTGTTGCGCCACGCCCTGGTCGGGGATGTCCTGCGCACCGGCTGCAATGGCCGCCGTCAGGGTGAGGAGATCCTGATCGAAGAAGGCGCCGCTGATGCCCGGATCGCCAGCGGTGAGGCGGTCATCACCGGCCCGTTGTTCGGTGAAGGCTTGGTGGCGGCCAGCGGGCCGGCGGCCGCCCTGGAGGACGCCGTGCTGGCCCAGGCCGGTCTGCGCCCCGAGGGCTTCGCCTCCCTGCGCGGGCAGCGTCGGGCCCTGAGCTATCGTCCGACCCAGGTCGGCATCGACCTCGACCGACGTGACCTGCTGATCACCTGCTGTCTGCCGTCCGAGGTCCACATCGCCACCCTGGTCGATGAACTGCTGGCCCCGCGCAGCCAGATGGGGCCTGAGGACGAGGAGTGGGCATGAGCCAGGCCCTGCGGGTGGTCTTCATGGGCACCCCGGAGGTGGCGGTGCCGACCCTGCGGGTGGTGGCCGAACGCTGCCAGGTGCAGTGCGTGGTCACCCAGCCGGACCGTCCCGCCGGGCGCGGTCGGCATCTGCGCGCCTCGGCGGTCAAGCAGGCGGCCGAGGAGCTGGGCCTGCCCCTGTGGCAGCCGGACTCACTGCGTGGCCAGGCCGGGCATCCGGCCGTCCAGGGGGCCGATCTGTTCGTGGTCTTCGCCTATGGCGAGATCCTGTCGCCGCGTTTCCTGCGCCTGCCGGCCATCGCCGCGATCAACCTGCACTGTTCGCTGCTGCCCCGCTGGCGGGGGGCCAGCCCGATGCAGGCCGCCCTGCGTCACGCAGATCAGGACACCGGGATCAGCATCCAGCGGATGGTCCGGGAACTGGATGCCGGGCCGGTCTACGCTCGTCATCGCCTGCCGCTGTCACCGACCACCACCCTGCCGCAGCTGCATGACGCCCTGGCCCAGCTCGGCGCCGAGGCCATGGCCGCCTTCCTGCGCTCCTGGCCCGCCGCCGAACCCGTGGCCCAGGACCCGACCGCAGTGACCTGGTGTCACAAGCTGACCCATGAGGACGGCCACATCGACTGGCGTCAGGCGGCCCCGGCGGTGGAGCGTCAGGTGCGGGCCTACACCCCGGCCCCGGGCTGCTGGACCCTGGCCGATGGCCAGCGTCTGGGCATCCAGGCGGTGCGGGTGGTCGACGCCAGCCTGGCCCCAGGCCAGGTGCAGTGCTGTGGTCGTCACCTGGTGGTCGGCTGCGGCACCGGGGCCGTGGCCATCGAGCAGCTGCAGCCGCCCGGCAAACGACCGATGGCCATCGCCGCCTATCTCAATGGCCATCAGCCGCCGGACCGCTGTGAGTTGCCCCGTGATCCGAATCCATCGTGAAGAACAGTGAGGAGGGAATCGTACCATGCCATCTCTACGACCTGTCCATCCTGATGTCCATCGTCATCGTATCCGCAATGGCCGCTGGCCTGCTGG
>SLQH01000189.1 GCA_007131555.1 Planctomycetota bacterium
GCGCTCACTTGTCCAGCCGCCCCCTATCGCCGGCGAATGCCGGCTATGTTCAATGTCAAAGCGCCCCTACTCCCGAACGGCTTGCTGGTACACGGTCACCATCTGCCCCAGGGCATCAGCATGCAGGGTCCAGGTTCCACGGGCAGCTGCGGTGAGATGGACAAGGGCCGGATGGGCGTCCTCGCAGGCCCCAACATGCGCATCATTATTGCGGAGTCCGGCATCATGTATGCGGTTACCGGCACGTTCAGGAAATAGAGCGCAGTACAGGATATCGTGCTCAACCAGATCGCTGAAGAAATGGGTACCCAGCGACACATCAGGCACCAAGCCATCGTGCATGGCGACGATTTCACACAGGGCGGCTGCCTGGCAGACCGAGGAATGGACGATGGGCACACCCAGGGCCGGAGTGGTGGTTCCCCAGCGCCCCGGACCGACCAGCAACGACCGCCGGCCCTGATCGTGGATACTTGCCAGCAGGGTTTCGATCTGGCGGGCGACCACGTAGCGCTGCTGCTGGTCGAGATGCCCGTACAATTCCGGCACCACGTAGATGATGTCATCAATGGGCTCGCAACGACTGCGCCCCACCACCGCCCCCCTGGCCCGCACCAGGACCTGATCGTCATCCAGAGTAGGGAGCGCGGCAATGGCATGGCCTCCACCAAGCACCTGCAAGGGCCGACACTGGACCAGATTGATGCGCAGGTCATCGTCATCATGGCCATTGACCGTGAACTCGATGTCCACCGGATGATCATAGGCTGCTGCGACAGTGCTCAGCAAGCGACGCATCAACTCTGGGAAGCGGGTGTCGCGCAGCAAGGGCGCACAGGTCAACAGGCGGAAGGTGCGAGACTCCCTCCCCTGATCCCGCCAGTGCCGTTCCATGACCGTATCCCGCTCGACGACCAGTTCCAGAGAGCCGCCGGCCGGATCATCAACCACGGCCTGGGCCTCAAATGTGGCCAGATGACCGACCCGTAGATCAATAGCATCGATTCGCCGCTGAGTATATCGCCTGATATCGTCGAGATCTGCTTCAGGACGCAGCTCAGGCACGTTCAAGGCGACGATGCGGGTGTAGTCATCATCGGCCCGATCGACCGCCCGGGTGCCCAGTCCGCCGACCAGGCGCAGGACCCCGGTCGCCGGATCAATGCGTTCATGCCAAGCGTAGGGGTTGAAGGAGAAGCCGACCCCGGCTGCCACCGGCAGGAAGCGTTCACCGACCACCCGTCCCGAAACCCGCTGTACCAGCAGGGCCATACGCTCATCACGTTCCAGCAGGCCACGTTGGGCCCGGTAGGTCAGGGCGGCAGCGCTCATGCTGCTGGCATAGATGGTCCGCACCGCCGACAGAAAGTCCTCCAGACGCCGCTCGCGCGGACCCTGGTTGGCGCAGAACACGCTCTCATACTTGCCGGCGAAGGCGTTGCCGAAATTGTCCTCCAGCAGGCTCGATGACCGGACGATGATCGGTGACTGGCCGAAGTAATCCAGCAGGGCGATGAATTGCTGCATGATATGGTCAGGGAAACTGCCGACCAGGATGCGTTGGCGAGCCCGTTCGGCTCCGGCCAGGAAGTCGCTGGACGTGCGCTGCTGCTCGCGGGTCCACCATACCCCATTACGGACAAGAAAGGTATAGTACACATCGCTGCCGACGAAGAAGGAATCATGGGGTTCCAGGGCGGCAGCCACCTCAGGGGCATCGGCCTGGACGATGGCCCGCGCCAGGAGCATGCCCACCGCCTTGCCGCCGATCAGACCGGTGCCGACCATCCGGGCCCGCAGGGCGGCAATGTCCTCAAGGCTCAGATAGCGCCGCACCAGGTCCAGCACCGGTTCATCGCGAGAGACCACCATCGGCAACAGGCGGCGATAATGGTCGAGACTGTCAAGGCCGTCGCGCAAGGCCTCCTCAGCGGCCAGGAAGGCCCGGTTCCACAGACCGGCAGCGGGACGCTCGGCCAGGGTGAAGCAGCGACCGGCCATCACCTCGGCGATGGTGGCACTGTCGAGCACCGGCACGAAGGTCTGCTTATGCCAGGCGTGAAGCGTATACATGGTCGGGGCATAGCGCTGCTGAACCTTGGTCGGGTGCAGGAACAGCCGCTCATCATGGCGGAAGACCTCGATCAGCACCTGGGCGGTCTCAGCGATGGTGGCCACCGCCTCGGGCGCATGGCGACGGTGGTGAAGACCGAAATAGGCGATGGCTCCGACATCGAAGAGGTAGGGACAGGTCAACTGGAAGAAGTTGGCCAGCATGGCGTCTGAATGCCAGACATCGGCCAGGACGCTGAGGTCATCGAAGACATAGTAGCCGCCATGACCGATGGCGGCAATGACCCGATGCACCGCCGCGACAAACTGCTCGAATCCGTCAGCTGGATTGAACTCATGGATGGTGATGCCCTCGCCCTCAGCGACCAGGGGCGGATGATCGGCAAAACGGAACACCACCACCGGCTGGCCCTGACGCTGGCCGGCAGCCACGTAATCGGCTATGAAGGGCTGATAGGCGCTGATATCATCGATCATCCACACCACGTTGTCACCGGCGATGAAACCGGTGAGGATGGCATCAAGACCAGGCAGGCCACTGGAGAGCGCGACATCAGAGGGCATGGGTGGACCTTGGGGCAGGAGGCAGCGGTTCAATCACGAATGGTCGGAATCATTTACCACAAAGAGCACAGAGAGGGCGGATGAGGCTGTCGTACATGTCTTACCCCAATGGCGTTCGGCAACGACACCCTCCCAAACACTGATCACCAACTCAGCATACAACATGATATTTCGCCCCTTCAGGGCTCAGTGATGGCGCTGGTCCTCTACCCAGGGCCTTGCCCTGGGCTATCCCATGACGCCCCTTTGGGGCTGAAGCACAGTGATCCGGGCCTTGCTGTGGGCAGTCACAGGGCGTTGCGGAGGAGCGGCATCGCTCCCTATGCATCCTCGATGCATCGCCCCACGGGGGCGAGATGATACAGCCCAGGACAACGCCCTGGGCACGATGGCTCCTTTTTCATCACCGCCCTGAAGGGGCGGAACCATGACCTGCAGTAA
>SLQH01000123.1 GCA_007131555.1 Planctomycetota bacterium
CTGATCGATCGCAATCTCTTTGAGCGGGCCGCTGATGTGCGCTGGTGGGCCACCGACCGCTTCTTCTGGCAAGCCCTGCAAGGGCCCACGACCGAGGCCCATGACGCCGCCTCGCGTCGTCTGAAGGTCATCAATCAAAACTATACCATGTATCGCAACCTGGTCCTGGCTGATGTCAACGGTGATATCGTCGCCTGCTCCAAGACCGAACTGCGCAATGAACTGCGCAAGATCAACGTGTCCGAGCACGAATGGTTCCAACAGGGTCTGCGTACCGTCCGGTCGACCGAGTTCGCGGTCCAGGACGTCAGCGACTCGCCCCTGGAACGCACTCGTGCGACCTCCCTGATCTATAGCGGCGGTGTGCGGCGTGAGGGTCTGCGTGAAGGCGAAGCCATCGGCGTTTTGGGCATCTGTTTCGACTGGGATACCGAGGCCGGCAAGATGCTGACCACCTGCCTACCGCGTGATCGCGAGGGCCGGATCATCCCTGGTTGTGCTGCCTTTTATACGGCTGCAGACGGGCGCATTATTGAATCCAGCGACCGGGACATCTTCGCGGTCGGGACGGTCCCAGCCCTCGACGATGCCTGTGTCCGGATCAGTCCCGGTGAACGCTGCGCTGGCATACTCGTCCACCAGGATCGTCGCTACCTGATTGGCAGCTGTCGTACCAAGGGTTACCGTGAATATGCCGGCCTCGGCTGGACAGCCCATGTGGTGCGCCCGGTGGATTGACGGGTATCGCGGCCAGCCCTCGCTTGCATTGAGGCGCTGATGGCAACCATGCGCTCATGCCTCTGCTCAAGCGTGTCATCGTCTGTCTGGATGTCCGGGAGGGCCAGGTCACCAAGGGGGTGCGCTTCCAGGGCAATGTCGATCTGGGCGATGCCGTGGCCTATGCCCAGCGCTATGAGGAGCAGGGGGCCGATGAACTGGTCTTCTACGACATCACCGCCTCGGCCGAGGCCCGGCGGCTGTTCGTGGATGTCGTGGCCCGGGTGGCGGAGCAGGTCTCGATCCCCTTTTCGGTGGGTGGCGGCATCGATTCGCTGGCCTGCATGCGCGAGGTGCTGCTGGCCGGGGCCGAGAAGGTGAGTGTCAATTCGCCGGCGGTGCGCGATTCGCGTCTGCTGGCCCAGGGGGCCGAGGCCTTCGGCTGCCAGTGCGTGGTTCTGGGCATGGACGTGCTGCGGGTCGGGGAGAGCCCGGCCTGTCCGTCCGGCTACGAGGTGGTGATCAACGGTGGTCGCCAGCGCACCGGTCGTGATGCCGTGGCCTGGGCGGTTGAGGCCCAGGGTCTGGGGGCGGGGGAGATCTGCCTCAACGCCATCGATACCGATGGTGTGCGCCAGGGCTATGAACTGACCATCACCCGGCGCATCGCCGAGGCCGTGACCATCCCGGTGATCGCCTCGGGCGGGGCCGGCGAACCCCGGCATCTGGTCGAGGCCGTGACCAGAGGTGGGGCTGATGCCGCCCTGGTGGCCAGCATGGTCCATTATGGGGACTACACCATCGCTGACATCAAGACGGCGATGCGCACTGCCGGGGTTGATGTGCGATGAAAAGACGGGAACGTGATGTCATGCAGGGAGTGCGAATCATCGGAGTCAGTCTGGGGCTGGCCATGGTCTTGTCAGGCGCGGTGACGGCTGCCGAGGCGGAGCCCAAACCCTTGGATGCCGAGGAGATCGCCCGGGCTGAGGAAGCCCTGCGTCAGCTGACTGCCGATGAACAGCCGGTGGAGGTCCCCAAGCACATCACGGTATTGAAGACCATGATCAGGCGCCAGTTGGATGATTGTCAGGCCTATCTGCAGGTCGAGATGGGTTCGCGGGCCGGTCTGGCGTTCCTGGCCGCACAGCGGGCCATGCGGGTTTTGGACGAAGAGCTTGATGACACCGTGCGTGGGGTTCTGTTCGAGCAGATCGCTGAGTTGCGTTCTCGTCTGGACGCCTTGGCCCGGCGTTTGTTGCAGGATGAGGATCTGGTGCCCCTGGACCCTGAGCGGAGCGAGGGTCCGGTGCTGGTATCTGATCGCGATTGGGGCGACAGAGAAGCTCCCGCCGAGCCTGATGAGGGTCAGCGCCCAGTGGCCTCAGAGCCTGTCCTGGAGCTGGATGCTGAAGATGACCAAGGCCTGCCAGCAAGCCCTGAGGAGTCGGATCCAGAGCCGGAGCAGCCAGCGTCGGCAGACGAGGACGAGAACGAAGACGAGGATTAGGAGCCTGTAAGGGATCGCTTGGCCTGGCCGTTTCGGCCCCGGACTCGCCAATGACCACCGCCCATCACAAAGCCACCACGGAGCACCGGGCCTTGGCCCGCGTGCCTACGCGCGGCTTCCATGCTTTCGCAGAATACCAGCCAGGACGCCGCCATGATGACCGTAATGCGGCATGTGGATCCCGCGACTCGTGATCATTCACGGCGATGATGAACGCAAGCGCATGGCAACGATGGCGCCGCCGCCCTGGCCCATATACGCCTCTAGCTTCTCCTCCCGCCAATGTACGCGGGCCAAGGCCCGGTACTCCGTGTAATAATGCGGCTTGGGCCACGGCCTTTGACAGATGCGGAGCTGTGGTGATTGGCAACGATCACCACAGCCGGATTGCCGTGCATGATAGCCCCAAGCCCCGAACTCGCCCCAAACCACCGCCCATCACAAAGCCATCACGGAGCACCGGGCCTTGGCCCGCGTGCCTACGCGCGGCTTCCATGCTTTCGCCAAGTGCCAGCCTGAGCGGCGGCAGGGCACCTGGGCTACGGGTCGTAGATCCCGCGACTCGTGATCAGGGGCAGCAACACAGAACGCAAGCGGGGTGCAACGATAGGGGCGACGCCCCGACCTATATCCGCCTCAAACCTCTCCTCCCGCCAATGTACGCGGGCCAAGGCCCGGTACTCCGTGTAATAATGCGGCTTGGGCCACGGCCTTTGACAGATGCGGAGCGTTTGTGCCTGGCAACGATCACCACAGCCGGATTGCCATGCATGATAGCCCCAAGCCCCGAACTCGCCAACAACCACCGCCCATCACACCACCACCACGGAGCACCGGGCCTTGGCCC
>SLQH01000560.1 GCA_007131555.1 Planctomycetota bacterium
ATTCGCAGGTTTTCAAAGGCATATTTCAACTACGAATCTCGCGAATTGAAGAGATGAATATGATATGTGTATTGATGTGGTTTTCATTCGCGTGATTCGTAGTTCAAAAATCTGAACACTGCCTCTCTGCAAGCTGTGGATTCAATCATCTATGGAAAGCATGAACCGGTCGTTCATACGGCCACCGTTGTGATGGCCGTGGCCTTGCAGTTGAGCCAGATGCGTTGGCCGGCATGCAGGCCGAGTTTAGTGCCGGCCTGGGGGGTGATCTCGGCCAGCAGGGGCAGGCCGCAGGTGATCCGCACCAGCCAGCGCTGGTTGAGGTGGTAGATGGTGTCGATGTGGCCGCGCAGGCGGTTGCGGCAGGAGATGCGCTCCGGGCGATCCAGGCTGATGATGCAGTCCTGGGGCCGCAGCATGGCCTGGAGCCGGGTGCCGGGAGGGGCCGTGTGCAGGGGGCAGATCAGCGCTGGGCCGGTCTGGCCCTGATCGCTGGTCATGGTCAGCACGCTGGCATGGTCCTCGGGGCGCTGTTCGCTCACCACCACCGGCAGGACGTTGACCAGCCGCTCGTGGTCGAGCAAGCCGGCCGCGGCGGGATCGGCCAGGATGTCGAACAGGCTGCCGCAGGCCCGTTGGCGGCCATGATCAAGGATCAGCAGGTCGGCCTGCAGTTCCAGCAGGGTGCGCAGATCGTGGCTGATGATGATCATCGGCAGGGCGCAGCATTGGTGGATCCGCCGCAGCATGCGGATCATGGTGGCGGTGGTGGCGGCATCCAGGGCGCTGAAGGGTTCGTCCAGCAGCAGGACCTTGGGCCGACACAACAGGGCCCGCCCCAGGCCGACCCGTTGCCGTTCGCCACCACTGAGGTGATGGATGCGCCGTGACAGCAGGGGGGCGAGATCGAGCAGTTCGACCACCGTGGCGAACAGGTCCTGATCGTCCGCCTTCCAGCCATAGCGCAGATTGCCCAGGACGCTGCGGTGGGGGAACAGGCGGTCATCCTGGAAGACGGTGACCAGGCCCCGGCGATGGACCGGCAGCCAGTGCCGGTCAGCGGTCGCGCACAGGATGGTGTCGCCCAGGTGGATGTGACCCTGGTCCGGACGCAGCAGGCCGGCCAGGCACAACAGTAGGCTGGTCTTGCCGCTGGCCGATGGACCATAGATGCCGCTGATGCCAGGGCCGAATCCGGCCTCGACCGACAGACGGAAATCGCCGCGGGTCAGTTCCAGACGACAGTCGATCATGTCGGCTCCTGTCCGAGCAGGCGGCGGCGCAGGCAGCGCCCCGACCACTCCCCCAGCACCAGGGCGGCGATGCAGACGGCCACCGAGACCAGGCTCAGGGTCATGGCCAGGGTCTGGGCCTCCGGATCATGGAGGGCTTGGTGGATGGCCAGGGGCAGGGTGGTGGTCCGGCCCGGCAGATTGCCGGCCACGGTGATGGTGGCTCCGAACTCGCCCAGGGCCCGGGCAAACCCTAAAATCATGGCATGGACCAGTCCTGGCATGGCCAGGGGCAGGGTGATGGTGGTCAGGATGCGCCAGGGGCTGGCTCCCAGGGTGCTGGCGGCCTGCTCCAGCCGGCGATCGACCAGATCCAGGCCCTGGCGACAGGATCGGATCATCAGGGGCAGGATGATGACCGCCGCCGCCAGCGCCGCCGCCTTCCAGGTGAAGATCACGGTGATGCCCACGTGGCCGAGCAGGCGACCGATCGGCCCCTGGGGCGAAAGCAGCAGCAGCAGGGCATAGCCGATCACCACCGGCGGCATCACCAGGGGGGCGTTGACCAGGGCTTCCAGCAGGGACCGACCGGGGAAGCGGCAGCGGCTCAGCAGCCAGGCCAGGGCCGCTGCCGGGGGCAGGGCCACCAGACAGGCCATGGCCGCCACCTGCAGGCTGAGCCAGACGATGTCGAGGATCGGACCCATCAGGGCTGATCCACACGCTGGAAACGGGCCGCCATCAACAGGTCTTGCGATTGCGACTGGTGCAGGAAGTCCAGCAGCAGGGCGATGCGGGCATCATCACGACTGGTGGCCGCCGCCGCGAAGCGGATCGGCCCATGCAGATGCGGTGGGAGTTCGAGGGCCTGGGGTCCTGGCTGTGCACCCAGCGACGAGCGATAGACGATCCCGGCCTGGACATGGCCGCTGGCGATCATCTGGGCCACGGCCCGGGCATCCTGGGCCAGGACCAGGCGGTCCTGGAGGGCATCCCACCATCCGAGTCGCTGGAGGACATGACGGGCATGCCGTCCTAGCGGCGCATGGGCCGGATCGGCGATGGCCCAGGTCCCGGCCACGGGGCCGTCCGCAAGTCGCGGCGCCGTCAGGCCGGGAGCCACCAGCAGGCACAGCCTGTCATGGGCGATGACCTGGTAGGTGGCGGGATCAAGATGGCCGGAGGCGATCAGGCGGTCGAGCCATTCCGGGTCGGCGGCGATCATCACATCAATGCTGGCGCCCAGACGGATCTGGCCGGCGATGGTGCCCGATGACGCGCTGTGCATGTGGACCGGGATGTCATGGGTCTGGCTGAAGGTCGCCAGGATCTGTTGCATGGCCGGGGCCATGCCGGCGGCGACGGCGATGGTCAGCGGTGCTTCCTGGGGCTGGTGACAGGCAGCCAGGAACAGCATCAGTGCGGTCAGGGTCAGATGTCTCATGTCTGTATCCGATGGTAGAGTTCCAGAACCTGGCGATAGTCGATGCGGCCGGCCTGGTGCCGGGCCTGCTCACGGACCGCCTGGGTCAGCCGGGCGACCAGGGCCGGATCGCCGGGGACGTCGAGCAGGGTCAGGACATGACGGATGGCAGCCTGGCCACTGTGGATGCCCAGGGCGAAGGGGGGCCGTTGCCGACCGACCCGTTCGGGCGCAAACGGTTCGTAGGCCGAGGGTTCGCGCAACTGGCCGGCGATGTGGATGCCGGCGCAATGACGGAAGGCGTCAGAGCCGACGATCGGCCGATCGGGGGGGATGCACCGGCCGCTGGCCTTGGCCACCAGGGCGGACAGCTGGGGCAGATGGGTCGGCTCCACGGCGCAGGCCTGGCCATCCTGTAGGTGCAGGATGGTGACCAGTTGTTCGAGGGCGACATTGCCGCAGCGTTCGCCCAGACCGAGGACGGTGACATCAATATCCTCGACCCCCTGGCGGATGGCCGCCAGGGCATTGGCGGTGGCCAGGCCGAGGTCGTTGTGACCGTGGAAGCCCAGGCGCAGGTCGGGGTGGCAGCGGCGCAGACAGCTGACGGTGCGGCCGCAGTCCTCTGGGGTCCACAGACCGACGGTGTCAGCCAGGCGCAGACGCTGGCCACCCAGATCGCTGACCAGCTGAGCCAGGGCCTGGAGACGGGGCAGGGGGGCCCGCGAGGCGTCCTGGGCTCCGACCGAGATGAAACGGTCGCGATCGCGCAGGCCGGGCAGCAGGCGATGCAGGCCGTCCACCACCCAGGCCCAGTCCCGACCCAGGGCCCGCAGATGGCGGTCGGAACTGGGCACCGAGATATGAATGCTATCACAGCCGCTGGCCAGGGCCTGGGCGACATCGCCCTCATCCAGTCGGCACCACAGGGTCAGCCGAGCTTCCAGGCCGGCCTGGAGCAAGGCCCGCACGCTGTCGGTGTGGGCCGGATTGGCTGCCATGCCGATTTCCAGTTCCGGCACCCCGGCCGCCACCAGGGCGGCGGCGATGTCCTGACGCTGGACGGCATCGAAGCACAGGCCGGGAGCCTGCTCGCCGTCACGCAGGGTGGTATCGACCACATGGACCGGGTTGGGCATCGTCGTGCTCCTGGGCTCTGCTGGGGTCATCCACACAGTCCGCCGCCTCCGCGACAGTCGCCGCAGCTCTTGCCGCTGCTGCACAACGGGGTACGCAGGCGGTCCTCCTGTCCGGAGAAAACCAGTTCAAGGGCCTCGTCGATCATGCCCTCGGTGGCGTGGACGGTGATGCCGAACTGGCGCAGGATCTGTTGCGGCGGGCCGCCGGCATCGGTGCAGACCACGGCGCTGCAGTCATGCAGGACATCAGCCAGACGTTCCCAACGATCGGGCTCGCCTGGGCTGGGGGCCTCGCGGACCGCCACCAGGTTGAAGCTGTCCTGATCGGCGGCGTAGAGGAGGAACCGTTGACAATGACCGAGGTGGAGATTGACCAGCATGCCTTCCATGCTGGCCACGGCGACGTAGGGGCGGTCCTCAGTGGGTGCGGGTGACATGGTGGCAGCCTCCTTGAGCAGGTCCTGGGCGTCGCTGGAGCATCCGGCCCCGATGCGGCCGATGGCATCGGCCCGGCAGCGGGCGCAATGGGTCATCTGGGGCAGATGCCGTTCGGCTGCCGTCCGCAGGGCGGTGATGGCCTGCGGGTCGGCGGCTGGGCGGCCGAAGAAGTGTGATCCTGGAGCCGGCAGGAACGGGATCAGGTTGAACAGGTCGGCACCCATCTCGGCGACATGGGCGGCGATGGCCACGCTCTCATGGTCATTGACGCCGGGGACGCATACATGGTTGATCTTGAGGATCATGCCGGCTGCGTGGGCGGCCCTGATGGCGGCGTCCTGATGTTCCAGGATGCAGGCCCCGGCCTCGTCATCGTGCACTATGCGCGATCCGTCGCGGACCCAGCGGTAGATGGCGGCGGCCACCCGGGCGCTGAGGGCGTTGACGGTGATGGTCAGATGGCGGACCCCCAGGTCGACCAGGGCCGGGATGTGCTCGGTCACCGCCAGGCCGTTGGTCGACACGCACAACGCCATCTGCGGATGTCCGGCCCGGACCAGTCGCAATGTCTCCATGGTCTGGCGGGGATTGGCGAAGGGGTCGCCGGGACCGGCGATGCCCACCACCCGCAGGTCAGGGACCCGCTCCACCGCCCGGTCAAGGTACCAGATGGCCTGGTCCGGGGTCAGCAGCTGCGAGGTCACGCCGGGCCGACTTTCGTTGACACAGTCGAAGTTGCGATTGCAGAAGCGGCATTGGACATTGCAGTGCGGGGCCACCGGCAGGTGGATACGGCCATAGCGGTGCCGGGCCTCCTTGTCGAAGCAGGGATGGATGGCAGAGGAGGATGAACAGGTCATGGCGCAGTCCTGGTACGAGGTGGTTCAGTAGGTCATGTATCCCACCGGTGAGGCGTCCTGGGCCGAGGCGATGAGGGCGTTGATGATGCGGTCGAGCAGGTCATGGCTGCCGTGGTGGCCGAAGCTGGCCAGGCGGGCAGCCCCAACGCGATCGCTGATCGGCAGGCCGAGACGGATCAGGGGACGCTGGGCCCGTTGGGCGATGGGGTAGCCCTTGCTGTGGCCGATGAGCAGGTCGATGTCATGGCTGTCGACCAGTTCGGCCAGTTCGGCGCAGTCGCCGTCCTCCACGATCACGCTGTCCTGGTCCAGATCCGGGGCCAGGGCCCGGCCCAGGGTGCCGGAACCGGCGCCGGTGACCAGCACGGCCGGGATCATGCCCAGTTCCAGCAGGAAGCGGGCCACGGCCAGCACCAGGTCCTCGTCGCCGTACACAGCCACCCGCTTGCCGAAACAGAATTTGTGGGCATCGATGGCGGCATCGATCAGGCGGCCGCGTTCCGCCACCAGGTCCTGGGGCCAGGGACGGCCGCTGAGGGTGCTGAGCAGACCGACCAGACGATCGCTGGCGGCGATCCCCACCGGGGCCGGCAGACGGTAGTAGGGCACCTGGAAGCGGTCCTGCAACAGCAGTCCGGCATCATCATTGTCGGCCAGGCACAGGGCCAGACCGATGCTGGCCTGGGCTCGGGCGGTGCTGCGGATGGTGTCCAGCGGGGTGCCGCCGGCCGGCAGACGCTGATACCGGTTCCAGGTCGGGCCGTCGAGGCTGTCGCTGTAGTCGGGCAGGACCCCCGCACCATAGCCGAAGGCCGCCAGCAGGCGCTGGAGGTAGCGCAGGTCGGCCGGCGAGACCATGCCCGGCAGGACGTTGATCTGGGGTGCGGCCGGTGCCCGGTCAGGATCGGCCAGGGCGGCGACCGTGGCCCGGATGCTGCGATGATAGCCGTCGCGGTAGCTGCCGCTGTAGCTGGCCGTCGAGACCGGGATCAGGGCCGGGGCCGTCTCGCCGAGATCCGTGCGGGCGGTGCTGATCAGACGCTCAAGGTCCTCACCGATGGTCTCGGCCAGGCAGGTGGTGGCGATGCCGATCACCTCCGGCTGGTACTGGCGGCTGAGATTGCGCAGGCCGGTGATGAAGGCCTCCTGGCCACCGAAGATCACCGTGTCCTCGGAGAAGTTCGAGCAGCCGATGTCCATCGGTTCACGGAAATGGCCGATCAGGTAGCGCCGGATGTAGGTCGAGCAGCCTTGTGAGCCGTGCAGGAAGGGGACCGCCCCGGCGATGCCCTTGAAAGCCAGACAGGCCCCCAGGGGGGTGCACATGGTGCAGGCGTTGGTGGTGCTGACCGAGCCCTGCGAGCGCCGGCGCACAGCCGTACGACGCAGGCGGCCCCCGGCGGCCAGGGGGCTGGGCGGCGGGCGGTAGCGCAGGGTGTCGGGGTCCTGGGCGACGGGATCGCCTTGATGCCGCTGGCGGAAGCGCCATACCGGTGACAGGACGCTGCGATGGATCTCCTCGGCGAAATTGACCATGCCCGTGAAGCCGGCCAGGGCATGCTTGCGCTCATGGTTGTGATCGCAGAAGGCGACCCCCAGCTTGTAGGCGATGGGTCGCTCCTTGACCCCGCCGATGAACAGGTCGGTCGGATGCTGTTCCAGGAAGGCGGCGATCTCCAGGGTGTTGGTGTCGTCCACGATCACCGTGTCGGGGTCGCAGATGCTGGCCAGGGAACGATAGTCGTCGTCGTTGCCGGTCTGGGATCCGGCCATGACGGTCCGCATCCCCAGACTGCGCAGGGCCCGGACCAGGCTGATGGCCTTGAAGGCGCCACCGGTGTAGACTGCGGCGCTGCGCCCCTGGAGGTCGCGCCGCAGGCGCTTGAGGGTGGGGCTGATGGTCTCGACCTCGCTGCGGACCAGGTCCTGGGCCCGGGTCATCAGCGCCGGGTCGCCAAAGTGGCGGGCGACATCGTACAGGGCCTGGGCGGTGTCCTCGATGCCGAAATACGATACCCGCAGGAACGGGATGCCGTAGCGCTGCTCCATCAGTCGGGCCAGATGGATCATCGATCCCGAACACTGGACGACATTGAGACGGGCGCCGTGGCAACGGGCGATATCGGCGATGCAGCCGTCGCCGGTCACGGTGGCCACCGTCTCGATGCCCAGACGCTGGTAATAGTCGCGCAGCATCCAGGTCTCACCGGCGAGGTTGAACTCGCCCAGGATGTTGATGCTCAGCGGGCTGATGCCGCTGGGATCGCCCTGGCCGATGATCTGGCCCAGGGCCTCGCAGGCGGCCTTGTAGCCGTCCTTCTTGGTGCCGGCGAATCCGGGTGCGTTGACCGCCACCACCGGGATGCCGCAGCGGGTGGCGACCTTGCGGCACACCGCCTCGATGTCGTCACCGATGACCCCTACCAGGCAGGTGGCGTAGACGAAGGCGGCGGCCGGCCGATGGCGATCGATCAGCTCCAGGAGGCTGGCCTCCAACTGCCGCTCGCCGCCATGGATGACATCATCTTCGCGCAGATCGGTCGAGAACGACAGACGATGCAGTTCCCGGTGCGAGGACAGCGAACCACGGATATCCCAGGTGTAGGCGGCGCAGCCGATCGGCCCGTGGATCAGATGCAGGGCGTCGGCGATCGGATAGAGGACCACCCGGGCACCACAGAACACGCAGGCCCGCTGCGACACCACCCCGGCCGTCGAGCGCCGCCCGCAGGCCACCGTGCGCCCTTCGGCCACGGTGGCGATCTGCTGTCGGCGTTCCTGGATCTGGGTGAGGTGCATGGGGTCCCGCAATCACGGTTGGTGTTTACATGACCAGTTCAAACGATTCTTCGGGGCTGAGCCGGTCCTGACGGTCCATGAGGGCGTTGAGGATCTGTTCGGCCAGGCGGATGGCGCCCCGGTAGCCGACGGTGGGGAAGTACTGGTGGCCGATGCGGTCGATGATCGGGAAGCCATGGCGGACCAGGGGGATGTCCTCGTCGCGGGCGATGTACTTGCCATGGGTGCCGCCGATCAGCAGGTCGACCGGCTTCTGCTTGATCCACTGGTGCAGCAGGAACATGTCGGCGCAGGCACCCTGCTGGTAGCGCACCTCATGACGTCCGGCGATGGCCGCCTGCATGCGCTTCTCCCAGGTCTTGCCTGGAGTCCCGGTGATGACGTAGCGGGGCTTGAGGCCGAGATCGAGACAGAACTCGGTCAGGGACACGAGCTGGTCCGGATCGCCCCACAGGGCCACGCTGCGGTTGTAGAAGTACTGCTGCATGTCGCACATCAGGTCGACCAAGCGGCCGCGCTCCTCGGTGATCGCATCTGGGATGCGGCATCCGGTCAGATGCTGCATGGCCTGGATGAAGCGGTCGGTGGCCCGCAGTCCCAGGGGCAGTTCCAGGACCTGACCCGGCACCTTGCAGAGCTGCTCCAGGGCTACGGTCGCCGGGGCCGAGGCGCTGGGGCCCAGGCCCAGGCTGCCCAGGGCGGCCCCGGTGCCGCGCAACTGGTCGCGGGTGGTGCCGCCAGATGGGAACATCGTCGCCGGGCCGTGCATCGGCGCATCCAGGACCCCGCTGGTATCGGGGAACAGGGTGATCGGTACCCCCAGGACCTCGGCCAGGCGCTTGAGCTCACGCATGTCTGCCGGTTCAACCCAACCGGGGATCAGATTGACGCTGCGGCCACGGGTTTCGGACGGGACGGCGAAGGTGTCGACCATGGCCTTGACCATGCTGGCGAAGCCGACCACATGCGAACCCTGGTAGGAGGGGGTGCTGGCATGGAAGACCGTCTTGCCGTCTGGCACCTTGCCGTCAGCGATGGCCTTGCTGACGATCTGCTTGACATCGTCACCGATGGTCTCGGACAGACAGGTGGTGTGGACAGCGATGATGTCGGGGTCGTAGACGGTGAAGATGGTATTGATGGCCTGCAACAGGTTGGCCTGGCCGCCGAACACCGACGAGCCCTCGGTGAACGACGAGGTGGCGGCGAAGACCGGCTCCTTGTAGTGGCGGGTCAGCTGGCTGCGGTGGTAGGAGCAGCAGCCCTGCGAACCGTGGCTATGGGGCAGGCAGCGGTGCAGGCCGAGGGCGGCGTACATCGCCCCGATCGGCTGGCAGGTCTTGGCTGGATTGATGGTCAGGGCGCTGCGTTCGCGGACCTCGGCATCGGTATGGCGCAACAGGGTCATGGGCTTCCTCGTGGAGATCAGGGTGAAGGATGGGCTGGAAGAGTCAGAGACCACCGATGGCCATGATGGCCTCCAGGGTCGGGGCTGAGGATCGTTGCCAGGGCGGGGTGACCAGCGACCACACCGGAGCGTTGACCATCATGTCCAGATCCTTCCAGAAGTTGATCGCCCCCTTGAAGGCGGCGTAGGGTCCGCCGTAGTCATAGCTGTGCAGCTGGCGCGAGGGCACGCCGTGCTTCTGGATGGCGTATTTCTCCTTGATGCCGCAACAGATGACATCGGGATGGTAGCGTTCGATCAGCAGTTCGGTCTCGTGATGGCTGACGTCGTCGATGCTCAGGGTGCCGGAACGCATCATCGGCATCATGCCCTCGTAATCGTTCAGGCCCTGGCCATCGATGGCCCGCAGCCGGGCGTCGACCGCCTGGGAGTCCTCGGCCGGATCACGTCGGTCGGGGGCCGGATCGACGTGCAGGTCCTCGATGCTGCGGCTGTCGGCATCGATCTTGATGTCGGGCAGCACCCGCCGGCCCTCATAGTCGTCGCGGTGGGCGAACTCATAGCCGGCCGCGACCACCTCCATGCCGATCTCCTCGAACAGGTACTGGTAGTGATGGGCCCGCGAGCCGCCGACGAACAGCATGGCCTTCTTGCCCCGGCAGCGGCTGGCGATGTCATCGCGGGCCATCTCGACCGCCTTCATCTCCTGGGCGATGACCTCCTCGGTCCGTCGGGTCAGATCCTGGTCGTTGAAGAAGGCGGCGATCTTGCGCAGGGCCTTGGCGGTCTGTTCGGCGCCGATGAAGTTGACCTTGATCCAGGGGATGCCGTAGGCTGTCTCCAGCATGTCGGCCTGGTAGTTGATCGAACGATGGCACATCACCAGGTTGAGTTCGGCGTGACGGGCCTGGGCCAGGCTGTCGTAGGTCGAGTTGCCGCAGAAGGTCGAGACCAGGGTCACACCCATGCGTTCAAACAACTCCTCGATGACAAAGGCGTCACCGCCGATGTTGTATTCTCCCAGGAGATTGATCTTGAATGGCCCCTGCGGGACCGGCACATCCTGGGTCGGAGCCTCGTGCGAGACCACCGCCTGGAAGATCTTGTTGTTGGCGATGTGGTGGCCGGCCGACTGGGAGACTCCCCGATAGCCCTCGCAGGAGAAGGCGAAGATGTTGATGCCCAGTTCCTCGGATAACTGTTCGGCGACCTTGTGGATGTCATCACCGATCAGGCCGACCGGACAGGTGGCATGGATGGCGATGGCCTTGGGATGAAATACGTCGAAGGCCTCCCGGACCGCTTGGCGCAGGTTGTTCTCGCCGCCGAACACGATCTGCTCCTCCTGCATGTCGGTCGACAGGCAGTAGGTCATGAAATTGTCGTCGGTATCACTGGTGGGGCGGGTCTGGTTGCGGCGGGTGAGCCAGGAATAGTAGCCGCAGCCGATCGGGCCATGGGTGATCGACAGGACGTCGCGCGTTGGCCCTAGGATCACCCCCTTGCAACCGGCATAGGTGCAGCCGCGCTGGGTGATAATGCCGGGTACGGTGCGGACGTTGGCCTGGATCTCCGGCACCTGATCCGTATCGTTGATCTGCATGTGCTTGGCCCGTTTGCGGGCGACCTTGGCCGGGTAGGCCTTGAGCAGGTCCTCCTTGACCTGGGCGGCGTCTGGTTGAGGCATGGCGTGATGTCCTTGTGGATGGCGGGCAGATGGAAATGGTTCAGGCCGGGATCGTCTCGCCCTCTTCGAGCAGGGCCTCAGGGCCGCGCTCGCCGGTGCGGACGCGGACCGCGTCAGGCAGGTCGGCGACGAAGATCTTGCCGTCGCCGGGCGAACCGGTCTGGTTGATGCGAATGATGGTGTTGACCGTCTTGGCCACGTTGTGGTCGTTGACGGCGACCAACAGCAGGCGTTTGGGGATGAACTTGGGGCCGGGTCCCAGCTGGTCGATGGCCTCGTCATAGCCGGCCTTGGCTCCTTCCAGCAGCAGGTAGTCGACCTTGCCCTTGCCACGGCCCAGGACCCGGCGGGCGGTCAGGGAGTAGATGCCCTGTTCGGCCAGGGCGACCTTGGTATCGTTCATCTTGTTCATGCGGATGATGGCGATGATTTCCTTCATGGCTGCCGTGTCCTTGTCAGATGGTTGATGGTGGCTACAGCTCGGCCTTGCCGGAACTGACGGTGTAGGCCTCAAGGATGGGCGAGATGAACACCTTGCCATCGCCGAAGCTGCCCTTGCTGCCGCTGCGGGCCGACTTCATGATGGTGTCGAGCACCAGGTCCTTGTCCTTGTCGTCGATGACGGTGAACAGCAGTTCCTTGGGCAGCTCATCATAGTGGATGTCGCCGACCTTGACGCCGCGCTGCTTGCCCCGGCCATAGACATCCATCTTGGTGACCGAGGGGAAGCCGGCATACATCAGCGCGGCAAGGACGGCATCGATCTTTTCCGGGCGCACGATGGCGCGGACCATGCACATGGTCATGGGAGAGGCTCCTGGGGATAAGAGGGTGGTGGCGGGTGCGTCATGGGCCGGTCAGGCGGCGATGCCGAAGTCGATCAGCAGGTGTTCCAACTCCTCG
>SLQH01000505.1 GCA_007131555.1 Planctomycetota bacterium
CCCAGTCTCACCAGCAGGCGCTTGCAGACGGATACGCCACAGACGAGGCCCCCAAGAGGCACCCAGGTCAGGATCATTCTCCAGGTCGATGGGCTCGACCGCCTGGAGTTGCCAGCCGCTCCAACTCAGATGCAGGCCGGCGCCGCTGGTGGTGTCCAGGCACAGACCATCGGCCGCCAAGCGGGGTTCAACGACGGCGATCAGGGGCAGGGCCATCTCCACGGGCGCAGCGGCTTCGACCTGATCCTGACAGAGCAGGCAGTGGTCTTCGCGGTCCAGTTCCAGGCGGCGCCAGAGATGCCGCAGGCCGCAGGAGTCAGGGTAGCAAGCGGCCAGATCCATGCCCAGACACAGTCGTTGGCCATCATCGCTGTAGTGGACCGCTTGAGCGCCGATGCGGCGGTCCTCCCAGGTCGGCTGACCACCGGCGAGCAGCACGGCAGCTTCAGCGGCATCAAAGCGACGGGCGGCGATCTGGCCCTGACCGGCCACCTGGGGCACGGCGTGGCCCTGGCTGCCGTTGTACCAGATGCCGTAGCGGCCCGGAAGAAAGGACTCACGACCGTAGCTGCCCCGACCGACGTCGATGAGCACAGGCGCACCATCCAGATACAGACACCACTGGCCGACATCGTTGTGATTGTGGTTCTCACCATTGTGACCGGCCTTGGCGGCCAGGGCCAGGGAACCGGCCTGGGCGCAGAGCCATTGCAGATCCGGCAACCAGGATGAGGCCGGTGGCGGCTGGGGCCGCCAGGCGGGATCGGGTTCGGGGCAGTGGAAGCACTGGTCGAGCAGCAGGTTCAGGCTGCCGCCGGCCAGGGCTGACCCCAGCTCAAAGCCAGGGTCAGCTGCGCCCTCGGCCCGCCAGCCGCGCAGGCTCCATTGCAGCAGGTCGGCCAGACCGGGATCCGGACAGCAGCGCAGAGCCCGAGCCAGGACCGGGCGCAACGGACGAACACTGGCCAGGCTGTCGGCAAAGGTGGGGAACAGACCCTGACCAAGATGGACAACGGCCGGAAAGCGGGCTGCGGCAGCCAGTGCCGGATACCGGGACGGATGCCAGACGACGCCGGTGGCCAGGGCCAGGCGCTCACCGAACTGGAGCAGACGACCGCAGCCGACATTCCAATAGCCGATGCCCTCATCGCAGCCGCCATCGGGACTCAGGCGCTGGCAATAACGCCCCACCGCCACATCCAGGCGCTCCACCAGGGCGGCCAGGCGGACGCCGTCGGACTCGGCCCAGCAGCCGGCATGGAGGAGATTGCTGGCCACCCACGGAGTCCAGTTGTTCAGACCATGTTCCCACCAATAACTCCGACCCAAGGCCAGGGGCGTGAAGATGCGGCGGTGCAGCTCATGGGCCACCCGGACCACCACCGCCGCCGGCAGCAGATCGTCGAGCAGGGCACAGGCAGTGGCCAACTGGGCCGCGGTCTCGGCACTGAACAGGTCGATGAACTGGCCAGCGGGCTGGGGCAGCTCCAGAGGGCTGCGCTCGGCCAAGTCCTGGCCGCTGTGGGCCGGCAGGCACCAGGTGCTCTCCTCGCACAGGGACCAGATGGCGTCAACGCAGCGGTCGATCAAGGTCTGCTCGGGTTCACAACAGGCCGCCAACAGCCACCAGTTCAGGGCCTGGCGACGGGCGAAATACGGCCGTTCATAGGCAAGGCGATCGCCGCAGCGGGCGCAGGCACGATGGGCACAGGCGGTCAAAGCCGGCCAGCCGACGCTTTCAGCGGCCATCGCCTGGTCGGTGATGATCCGACGGCGCTGCTCACCCAGACCCAGCCAGGCGGCCCGATCATGGGCCTGCGGCCAGGGCTGTTCCTGGGCATGGGCCGCCAGTTGGCGGGGCAGGGCATCAACATCATCGATCATGAATGGCATGGCCAGATGCTAGCAGCACCGGGAGGAAGTCGAGGAGCAACACCACGACCAGCACAGGGCCCGTCATCACAACACCGTGACAAAAGCGTCAGAACCAGGCCTGATGCCTGACGAATCCGCACCGTTTATAGCATCCTCGCCTTCAAAGCCATTATGGATCAAATCGCACGATGATAGCAGCATGACAGCGCAGCATCTGCCTTACGGAATCGTCATCCGATAATTATTGTTACACTGTCACGAAATTATGCTAAATGCTATTCAAAAGAGCGTTTGCTCGATACACACAGGCCCGCGCCCGGCATTGGCACAACTGCGGCTATGGATTCAGCACCACTCAACGCGATGCCAACCAGGCACCGCTCACCACCTAGGAAAGGATTTCGCATGCGCAAGGTCGCCATCTACGGCAAGGGAGGGATCGGCAAGTCGACCACCACCCAGAACACGGTCGCCGCCCTGGGCGAGATGGGCAAGAAGGTCATGGTGGTCGGCTGCGACCCCAAGGGCGATTCCACCCGTCTGCTGCTGGGCGGGCTGGCCCAGAAGACCGTCCTCGACACCCTGCGCGAGGAGGGCGAGGACGTCGAACTCGATGACATCCGCAAGATCGGCTATGCCGGCACCCTGTGCACCGAATCCGGTGGACCGGAGCCGGGGGTCGGCTGCGCTGGTCGGGGCATCATCACCTCGATCAACATGCTGGAGCAGCTCGGCGCCTACGACGAGAGCAACCAGCTCGACTACGTCTTCTACGATGTCCTCGGCGACGTGGTCTGCGGCGGCTTCGCCATGCCGATCCGCGACGGCAAGGCCCAGGAGATCTACATCGTCTGCTCCGGCGAGATGATGGCCATGTACGCGGCCAACAACATCTGCAAGGGCATCGTCAAGTTCGCCGAGGCCGGCGGGGTGCGTCTGGGCGGTCTGATCTGCAACAGTCGCAAGACCGACAATGAGCGTGAACTGATCGAGGAGCTGGCCAAGCGTCTGGGGACCCAGATGATCCACTTCGTACCGCGTGACAACGATGTCCAACGGGCCGAACTGCGTCGCAAGACGGTCATCGACTGGAACCCGGAATGCCCCCAGGCCGATGAATATCGCACCCTGGCCCGCAACATCGACGCCAATGACATGTTCGTGGTCCCCAAGCCGATCAGCATCGAGGAGTTGGA
>SLQH01000266.1 GCA_007131555.1 Planctomycetota bacterium
ATCAACCTGATGGGCGTCAATCCCCTGGTCGGCCCCAACGATGATCGCCTGGGACCCCGCTGGCCAGACATGTCGGCGCCCTACGATGAGGCCCTGCTGGGTCAGGCCGAGGCGGCCGCCCTGGCCGATGGTTGGGCCCTGACGCGGGTGGTCTATGCCGGGGTCCTGGGTCCCAATCTGGAGACCCGGGCCGAGTATCGCATGCTGCGCACCCTGGGCGCCGATGTCGTGGGCATGAGCACCATCCCTGAGGCCATCGCCGCCGTCCATGCCGGCATGCGGACCCTGGCCCTGGCCGCAGTCACCGACCTCTGTCTGCCGGATGCCCTGGAGGCGGCCGACATCAACCGCATCATCGCCGCCGCCGGCCAGGCCGAACCGAAGTTGAGTGCCGTGGTCGAGCAGGTGGTTGCTAGACTATAGGACAGTATCGACCGGGAATATCCGGTAAGGAGTACGTCGACATGTATGATTGCACTCTCAACGCCCGTTCAGGAAAAACCGATCTGACGGTGGTGATCGTTGGTCACTGTGATGCCGATGTGCCGGCCGCCGTGGCTGCTGAGGCCTCCCGGATGGCCTCGGGCGATCTCAGCGGACCGCAGCAGGTGCTCACCGAACAGGGCCGTTTCCTGCTCCTCAAGCCCTCCGACAAGCCCTGGCTGGGGGGTGGTGAGAGCTGGCGTCTGCTGGGCCAGCAGATCGTCGCCCAGCTGCGGGCGGCCAAGCTGACCTCGGCCCTGGTGCCGGTCACGGCTGAGGAGACGGCGGTCGGCCATCTGGCCGAGGGGGCCCTGCTGGGCGACTACCGCTACGATGTCCTGCGCAGTGGCGCGGCGGCCAAGCGGCCGCGCCTGACCCTGCGCCTGCCCGGTTGGGCGGCCGCCATCACCCGGGCGACGCGGGTGGCTGAGGCCCAGAACCTGGCTCGCGAACTGGCTGACGGACCGGGCAATCGCTGCGACCCGCGCAGCTTCGTCTCCGTGGCCCGTAAGGCCCTACGGGGCAGCGGCATCACGGTGTCGGTCATCAGTGGCGTTGAGGCCCTGCGCACGGCTGGTTTCCCTGGTCTGGCCCAGGTTGGTCAGGCCGGTCGGGTGCCGCCGGCTCTGTTGTCTTTGCGCTATCGTCCCACAGGCAAGGGCAAGACCAAGGCTAAGGGCAAGGCTAAGAACAAGAAGACTGCTCCGGTCCTGGCCCTGGTCGGCAAGGGTGTCACCTTTGATGCCGGTGGCATCTCGCTCAAGCCGGGGTCCGAGATGTGGCGGATGAAGGCCGACATGAGTGGGGCGGCGGCGGTCCTGGGAGCCATGAGCCATCTTGCCCGGACCCAGCCCAGCCTGGCAGTCGACGCCTATATCGGCCTGGCCGAGAACATGCCTGATGCCCAGGCCCAGAAACCGGGTGACATCTATCAGGCTCGCAACGGCACCTACGTCCATGTCGATAACACCGACGCCGAAGGTCGCCTGATCCTGGCTGATCTGCTGACCTACGCCGGTGAGCGCGGGGCCACCAGCATTGTCGACCTGGCCACCCTGACCGGGGCCTGTCTGGTCGCCCTGGGGACCAACATCGCCGGGCTGATGGGCAACGATGAGGCGTGGCTGGGCGCACTGCGCACGGCCGGTCAGGAGGCGGGCGAGGAGTTCTGGCCCCTGCCCCTGTATGGCGAATACCGGCGCAGTCTCGACCATCCTCACGCCGATATCAACAATATTGGTGACCGCTACGGCGGCACCATCACCGCCGGTCTGTTCCTGCGCGAGTTTGTTGATCCCAAGATCCCTTGGGCCCATTGCGACATCGC
This sequence comes from Planctomycetota bacterium, assembly GCA_007131555.1. Classification (GTDB taxonomy): domain Bacteria; phylum Planctomycetota; class UBA11346; order UBA11346; family UBA11346; genus SLQH01. The sequence goes on from SLQH01000266.1 coordinate 1,811, forward strand.
CGGACCGGCCATGCAGGTCAAGGGCTGGCGTTACTACGCCAAGGGCATGACCGGCTTCGGGACCCGTACCCTGATCAGATTGATCGAAACAATGGCCGGGAACACGTAAGGATGCGGCAGTGCATTCCGCACGGACCGCTTGTCAATGAAACATATAGAGGAGTACCTGATGCCCACTTCCATCACCCTGTCATCGCCTTGTCGACTGATTCTTGCCGTCATGTCGCTGTTGTTGTGCTGCGCCATGGCCGGCATGGCTGCTGAAACGGAAGCGGCGACCGAGCCTCTACAGTTGACTGGAGTGCCGCAGCAGCTGCGTCTGACCACATCGGTCAACTTTGATGACAACGGTGTTGCTCGGACTCCTCAAGTTGACAACCAATTGCGTTTCACGATCCCCCTGGATCACATTGACAATATTGCCGGTTACGAGGACGTGACCATTGACTCGGTGGCCTTTGACAAGGGCGCGTCTCTGTCGGGACCGGATCTGTCCAGGCATTTTACCCGTCAGACCATGTTCGCTGGTCGTTCCCATCATGGCCGACCCCGTGCTCAACTGTTCGTGTCGCTCAACGATGTCCCTCAGGAAGCCACCCAGATCACTGCGGTGAGTGGGCGGATGCAGGTACTGGTCAGCACTGGGGAGCCCCTGGTTGCGGACTTTTCTCCGTTGTCTGAATGGCTGGACAAGCGGGTTGCGGTTGACGGGGTGCCTGGTGCCGTCATCACGATTCAGGCGATCGGTGATAATGAGGTCACCATGGTCTACAGCAGTGATATCACCGCACGCATCATGGATATCGAGGTGCGGGACGCCAATGGTACGCAGATCAACAGCGGCGGTTCTTCGTCTCGCGGTGACGGTCGCATGACGACCCGGACCCTGCGCCTGCAGCGTCCCTTGACCGCAGAGGGGTCGGTGCGCTTTCGTTTTCATGGGCCGACCGAAAATCGCCCCGCCACCTTCACTGTGACTGACATCCCCTTGACCGCGGCGGCAACGCCACCCCAGGTCGAAGCGGTGATCACCGCCAAACCGGAACAGCCGGCGACAGAGCCTGCTCAGGAGGCGGTGGAACTACGGGTGCTCGATCCTGCAGCGGGAGTCGATGATTTCTGATGTGGCGTGGACATACTCCTAGGAGCCTGTAAGGAATAACGACCGAAATGGCCCCGCCAGTCGACGTGTCAGTCTGTTGCTGACGGCCTAGCCGCATTATTACACGGAGTACCGGGCCTTGGCCCGCGTACATTGGCG
>SLQH01000061.1 GCA_007131555.1 Planctomycetota bacterium
CCGATCGAGGCCCGTATCGACGCCGCCCGCCATGCCGCCGAGCATGGCCATGACGCCCTGACAGATGATCTCCTCAAGGCTCAGGCCGGAGAAGACCGGCAGGTGCTGCTGCGAGAGCGCTGTCTGCTCGCCTTGCGCCGGGGGCGTAGCCAGGAGGTTTGCACCTGGCTCATTGAGACCGAAGCAGAGCTGGAACCCCTCAATCGCTTGCTGCTGGCCCAGGTATTGGTCGCCACCGGACAACATGAGGCTGCCGGCAGGCAGCTGGAACACATTGATGACCAGCAGGACCCCGGCCTGGTGCGCGGCCGCGACCAGATGCGCATCCGCCTGGACCTGATCATGGGCAATACCGCCCAGGCCCGTGACCGGGCCCGAGCGCTCTGGCGCCGGGATCCGGAGGACTTGGGGTCTGCGGTCCTGCTGGCCCAGGCCCTGATCGACCATGATCCCGGCGAGGCCCATCACCTGCTCTGCCAACGGACCTGGCCGATCACCGAACAGGATGGCGAGTTCGTAGTGACCAGCGCCTGCCTGCATCTTGATCAGGCCCCCATGGATGACGCTCTGCACCGCCTGCTGCGCTACCGGCACCACCTCGCTGACCTGTCCAGTCATCATCCCATTGCCGCCTTGCTGGTCATGGCTTGGCCAAGCCTCAGCCCAGGAGGCAGTTCCAAGGATCGACCCGTCAATCCGACCGCGCTCCCCCCCCTGCCGACCATGCTGCGTCGTCTGGCCCTGGCCCTGAGCGATCACGGACATGCCCCTCTCGCCGCCCACTGCCTGACCACAGTGCGCGTCCATCGCCGTGATCAGGGCCGCCTGGCGGATCTGGCTGTCGATCTGCTGGCCAGCGCCGGTCAACGTCGAGCGGCCCTGGCTCTGGCCTGGCGACAACGCCGCTTCCTGCGACTGTTGCGTCGTCTTCTGCCGGGCACTGTGCAAAGGCCCCGGCCATGACGGTCCTGGTCATCGCTCGTCTGGCCTTCCTGTCGTACCTGCGTCAACCGATGCTCTGGCTGACCACTGCTGTCGGGTTGGCCTTTCTGGCCTTGAGCATGGTCTTCGGGATGTTCAATTTCTTTGACGCCGACCGTCTGCGCCTGGTGTGTACCGCCGGAGTGGCCATCACCACCCTCAACGGGCTGTTCCTGGGGTCGGTCGGAGCCGCTACCAGCATTGGCCAGGAAATGCGTCATCGCACCATCCTGGTGCTGTTGGCCAAACCCATCTCAGCAGCGGATTTCATGATCGGCAAGGCCCTCGGCATCTGGATCGCCACCCTGCTCAGCCTCGCCATCATCGCCATCGCCCATCTTCTGCTGGTCGCCTATCTCGCCCAACATGGCTTCCCCGGCAGCCGTACGTTCTTCCCTCCCGACTGGATCCCCTACCACCGCGTCGCTGTTGGTCATGTGCTGGCAGGACTCAATGCCGGGGTCATGACCTGTCTGGCCGCCGCAGTGGCGGCCCGCACGAGCACCACCACAGCGATCATCGCCTCGTTTGCCGCCTTCATCGCTGCCCATGTCCTGGCTGGCCTGGGCCAACCCTCAGCCTTGTTCCTGCCAGCCACGACCCTGTTCAATATCGATGACAGCATCCAATCTGCACGCTTCCCCCTCAATCTCGGCTATTTCTCCCTTTGCCTGCTGCATGCCGTGCTATATGCTTCATGCTCATTGGTGTTTGGAACCATTCTCATGAACCGTCGTGATCTTGTATGACGGTAGCGAAGGACCACCGGTGCGTTACGCGATCCTCAGCGACATCCATGGCAACTTCGAGGCCCTGACCACGGTTCTCGACAACATCGCTGCGGCCAATGTCGACCGTATCGTCTGTCTTGGCGATGTGGTCGGCTATGGCGCTGATCCCGTCTTGTGCCTGGAAAAAATCCGCGAACTGGGTTGCGCCTGCATCGCCGGCAACCATGACTGGGCGGCCATTGATAGGATCTCCATCGATTTCTTCAATGCCTACGCCAAGGCTGCCGCTCTATGGACCCGCGAACAGCTCAGTGACGAACACAAGGAATGGCTGGCCGACCTGCCCCTGACCCTCACGACTGATCACTTCTGCGTCAGTCACGGTACCTTCCATCAGCCTGAGGGCTTCAACTACATCCAAACGGTCTTCGATGCCCAACTGAGCTTCGAAGAACTCCGTTCCCACAACAACCATCTGGGCTTCCTGGGCCACAGTCATGTGCCGGTCGGCTTCTTTGATACCGACCCCATCACCTACACCCTTGATCCCGAGATTCCCACCGCTGAAGAAAATGCGGTCATCGTCAACGTCGGCAGTGTGGGTCAGCCACGTGACGAAAATCCTCATGCCTCGTACTGTCTCTACGACAGCGAGACCCGGACCGCCACCATCACCCGCTTGGCCTATGATATCGACGTCGCCGCTGAGAAGATCAAGGCTGCCGGCCTTGATCCGATCCTTGCCCAACGTCTCTATCTGGGCAAGTAGGAAGCCACGACAGCAGGGAAGCGCCTATGCCCCCGGACGATGGACTGCCACAGGGCTTGCCCAGCACCTCACACGCCATCATTGACCTGCAGCATCAAGCCCTGTTTGAAGCGGCCCAGCAACTCCTGACCCATGATGTGAACGATCACGATCGGGCAACCGTACTCGACGATTATCGCCAATTCCGCTGCCTGACCCTGGCCAATTTCCAATACGAGGAACTGGCCATGGAACAATGCACAGATCCCTTGGCCGAAGAGCATCGCAAAGCCCACCAACGTATCCAGGAGCAGATCGACGACGTCTTCAACGACGCCGCCTCCTTCTCCGATCTCATCGCCGTGGTCCGCACTGTCATGAACAATTGGCTCCCCAACCACATCGACCGCTACGACATGGCCCTGATCGAACGTCTGGAAGGGCAACGCGAATAGGTCGCCTGGGATTCGTGTCTTGGAACCGATCCTAGGAGCCTGTAAGGAATAGACTGACACGTCGCCTGGCTTGGCCTTTTCGGCCCCGATTCCGCCGAAAACCTCACCATAGCTACGGCTATGGCTGCGGTTTTCGACGAAATCGGGACTCG
>SLQH01000463.1 GCA_007131555.1 Planctomycetota bacterium
AGCCCGGCCAGGTCACCGTAACGCTCCGCCAGCCAGGCCCGAAAGGCGGCCAGGGTATGATCGCAAAAGCAGGTCAGATCGGGAGCATGGACATTCCAACGGGTCTCGTTCCAGCAGTCCCAGCCGTACAGCTGCCCCAACCCGGCATAGCGGGTGGCGATATCGGTCAGGAAGGCCCCCATCCGCGCCGCCACCTCCGGATGATCGCAGCAGCCACCGGGCGTCAGCCCGACATTGCACTCGTTGCGGGTGCACGACGCCACCGCCCGGCCCTGACCATCCACCAGTTCGCTGCCCGGCACCACCCGATGGATCCAGAAGGGCTGGATCTCGGCCGACGTCGACAGCAGCACCTGCAGACCAGCCCCTGCGGCCAGATCGATCAGGCGGTCATAGTCATCGTAGCGCATCACCCCCGGCTCAGGCTCGATCCACCCCCACAGGCACCACAACTGCACCGCCTGCAGACCGGCATCCCGGATCCGGGCCAGGTCATCGGCCCAGAAGCGCTCATGGGGAAACGGCGCCCGGTAATATTGCACAGCACGCAGCATGGAGAATCTCCTCATGGCGCAGAATCATGAAGCCATCAAAACAGATCGCCATATGGCATATTATGCCTGTCCGTTATTTATTGACGACTGACGCAGCCACGTCACGCCGAGGCATCAACTCACGGCGCTGTCGAAGCGCCGATCATGTGGAAGAGACCGCGACCGTCTTCGGTGACCAGGCCGATATGACCGCTGGTGATTGATGCCCGGTCAGTGGACAGGCGCATCTGCTGATCGATGGCCACGTGGACAGTGCGCCCCTGCATCAGCACCGCCACGTGGTGCCGAGGCGGGGGGCCCTCTGGCACCGGCATGGCCGCTGAGGCCAGGACCCGGCGACCCTGGTCATCAACCTCGATCAATTCGGCACGGCCTCGGGCGATGACGGCCATCAGACCATGGTCCTTATCGCCGCGCAGCACCAGACCGGCAGCCCCGGCACCGTCAACCGTCAACACCGCGTGCAACTGGGCATCGCTGATCCGATAGCGGCGCAGCAGGCTGACCCGGCGGCCGGCACTGTCATCAAGTTGCATCATGGCTCCCGGACTCAAGCGCCAGGGAGAAGTCTTGTCCTGCTGATGATAGGCCTGCCACAGACCTTCGTGCTCAGCGAAGCGATCCGTGAACCAGAACGAATGCACCGCCAGACTGTCATCAAGCTCAATATCCTGATCGGGTGCTGCCAGACCCAAAACCCTGGCCTCAGCAAAACTGGCCTGGGCATCTACCGCATAGAAGCCTATGCGTCCGGATCGCGCTATCGGCCCAGCGGCCAAGCGCGCGGCAATCACCGGCCGACCATCCAGCAGACCGAGGACCTCGGGACCACGCACCTGGACCTCCATCGTGTACCAACGCCCGGTCTCCACCGCCATATCCAGACTTTGATCGGCCAGGATAGTCCACCCGAAGGGGCTCCTCACATGCTGGGCGATCTGCACCCGGCTGCTGCCGCTATGCAGGCGCATCAGAAGAAAACCGTCCTCGGTATCACGAACGATCAAGCCAGCCCGGCCATCACCGGGGTTGTCAGCGATCCGCATTCTGGACTGCACGGCGTAATGCTGCCAATCACGCTCTCCGGCAAAGACGGCATGCAACAGTTCATCATCGGCAAACTGATGAAGGGCACCATCCTCGACATACCAGGTGCGCTGATCCTGGCCACCGGTCTCCTGATCCCAATCCTCAGCCGGAGCGGCCTGGGCGAAATCCTCTCGCCACAATGCCTCACCATGCTCAGCCGCCTCCGCCGGCGCCAATGCCCGGGCGACCGGTCGCAACTCCGTGATGACCATCGGCACCATCCGCCGATCCACGACCAGTTGATCGTGAATGGCCAGATGCTCATGATGATGGCGATAACCGGGACGGCTGAGGCTGAAGCGGCGATGGCCCCCCTGCACTGCTACCTGCAACGGCGTCACGCCGAGTCGTTCGCCATCCAGATAGACGCTAGCCCCGGATGGAGCGCTGGTAATGGTGAGCGCACAATCCTCAGCGCTGCGAGCCGTCAGAGGACTGGTCTCCAGCAGCGCATGCAACTGGGCCACTGGGATGGCGAAATTGATACGCGAGGTCCCCATGGCGATATTGGTAATACCATAGACCGCGCCATCATCAGCCAGCAGAGGGCCGCCGGAATTGCCCCGATTGACCGCCGCATCAAACTGGATCTGACGCAGGCGCCCCCGGTCATCATGACGCAGACAGGTCACCAGGCCTCGATTGATGCTGATCTCCGGACCCCGTTGCAAAACCGAAAACAAGGGCCCGAAGGGAAAACCGCAGATCCACACCGGTACCGTTTCGCGCAGGCGGGCACTGTCGCCCAAGGGCAAGGCCGGACCACCAGTCCGCGCGACCTGCAACACCGCCAGATCGGCCCGCTCATCAGCAGCCAACAGGCGGGCGGGATAGGCCTGCTGCCGGGGAGTGCCAGAGAAGAAGATGACCTGCAATTCATCCCGTCGCAGGGGCAGGCGCAGACCGCGCTCCTCTGTATGACAGTCGATCACATGCCAGTTGGTGACGATATGGCCATCCTCTGAGACCACAAACCCAGTCCCTGAAGACTCGTAACGAAACGGCCCGGACTCCGGATCCAGATAGGAACGGGCCCGCACCTGGACAAAGACCGTTGCGGCCTTGATCCGTTCGATCTGCTCGACCGACATGACCGGCGTCAGCTCTTCGGCCTCCATCCTGGCGAAACAACTGATCACCAGGACCAGGGCGACGTGGGCAGCGATCCAGCAATGGAGCCGACGGGGCATGGCGTGTACGATGTTCATGCCGGTCAAGTCTGAGAACCCGGACCAAGCGATAAAGGGGCAAGATACGCGCTCAGGCGATTCGCCGCCGGCTGATCCTCATATCGAAGCAGGATCTAGGAGCCTGTAAGGAATAGACTGACACGTCGCCTGGCTTGGCCTTTTCGGCCCCGAACTCGCCAATACCCATCGCCTATCACAAAACCACCACGGAGCACCGGGCCTTGGCCCGCGTGC
>SLQH01000119.1 GCA_007131555.1 Planctomycetota bacterium
CCGTGCAGGAAGCGGCTGTCCAGGGGCGGCTCTACCGGACTGATGCCATCAGGGATGGGGGCGTCCTTTTCGGTGAGCAGCCAGGCCAGGTGACCAACGATGGCCTGGATCTCAGGGTCATCGACGGCCGCGAAATGGGGCAGGGCATCGGTGATCTGACGCACGAAATTATTGGGTGACACCCCATGGTCGCCGACCGGCGGGGGAATGCGGATGCCGCCGAAGCGCTGGTCGCGGGGCGAGTGGGCATGGACCCAGAACTCGAACATGCGGGCGAAGCGGAGGTCGGCGAAGAAGTTGCGCTCGCCGTTGTCGCGCAGGTCGCGGGCCAGGGGCAGAAGGTTGATCATGGTATGGGCGGCATAGGTGTGGCTCTCCTCCCAACAGCCGCTGCCCGGATAGACGTAGGCATCCAGGGCCATGTCCATCTGCTGGGCGCCGTAGGCCAGGATGCGTTGCCCTTCAGGATGGTTGAGGCGGCTCAGGCCGACCCCCAGGGCGCTGACGCAGCGGTAGCGGTCAGCGTTGAAATTCTGGTTCTCCATGCCCTGATAGAAGGGATTGAGGGCCTCGGGGTGGCTCCAGGGCAGCATCGCCCGGGTGCCGGGATAGGCCGAGTCGTCCATGGCCATGTAGGCCCACAGGGCCGGGCCGACCAGGCGCTGGTTGGTCTGGCCGGCAGCATGCAGTTCGGCGGCGGTGGTGGCCTGATGCTCGGACGCCCAGCGGGCGTAGCCAGCGGCGGCATTGGGCACGCTGCGACGCATGTTCTGATTGGACCCGTTGAAGACCTGCAGGCCGGCCCGGATGCGGGTACCCTTGAGGACATTGTTGATGTCGCCGCCGAAGGCCATTGATCCGGCCGGGGCGGTGTCCTCGGGGACGATGGGGCTGCCGTCGGGGTTCCAGACCAGGGGCAGGCGGTTGAGGCGATCGAAATACCAGACGCCCTCGGTGATGTGGGCCTTGGCGACATAGGCGTCGGTGGTGAACTGGCGCTGGCCCTCGTCGTCCTCGCTCCAGCTGCCAGGCGGGCGGGCGAAAACCGCCCAGCGACGATGACCATCGACCAGCCAGGCTTCCATGGCCAGCCGTTCTTCGGCCCCCTCAAGGCCGGTGACCCCGCGGCTCTGAGGGTCCTCGGGCAGTTGCGGGCGGGCGTAGAGATCAACGTGGTTGACCTTGGCCCGGGTCCACAGATCGGGCCGGCGGTAGAAGGCGCCGACGGCCAGGCTGCGGTCCTCATCCATCAGGGCCAGGGTCTCCTGCTTGCCGCCGAAGTAGTTGAACTGGGACCACACGACCATCCGGGCCAGGCAGCGCTGGCCGGGGATGCGGATGAAATCGTGGACCTGATGGGTGGCGGCCGGTTCCCAGTGGATCAGGCGCTGATCGCCGGGGGCCAGGGTCCAGTGGGCCGGGAAGTCGTGGAGATCGAAGATGAAGCGGGCATTGCCGCCGAGGTTGAAGTCCTCATCGATGGCGACGTGGCTCTTGCCGGGGGTGAAGCGCAGTCGGGCCTGGTAGCTGCGCGTGTCCTCGAAGCTGTAGTGGAGGCGCACCTCGATAAACACCGGGCCACTGTCGACGCTGATCTCCAGGGCGGTGATCCGGTGCAGGACGTCGAGATGGCCCTGGCCGATCCAGGGCTCATCGGCGCTGGCGATGGCCAGCAAGGGGGCGGGGACGGCGAAGGCCGAGACCGGCTGGGCGAAGTCATGGCGGCTGTGGTGGTGGCCCGGTCGGGTGGGATGGTGGGCGGCGAAGGGGGCATCGCCGGCGATGGCCACCGGCACCAGGGCGCTCACGGTTCCGGTGCTGATGCGGGCCAGGTGGATGGTGGTGCCGGCCACCTGGCGGCTTTCTTCAGGGCTGATATGGAGCGCGGTGGGGTGGTCTGCCACCTCCGGCAGCTGGGCGAAGCGCAGGATCTGATGCTGGTGCTCGCGGGTATCGACCAGGGTCCACAGGCGTACCCGGCTGGCGGCCTGGCGGCTGCCCTCCAGGACCTCGGCCTGGGCCACCCGGGCGTCAGTGAAACCGAGTCGGTCGAGCGGGGCCGGCGGCTGGAGCGTGACCTCAAAGGATACCGGTTCGTCCTGGTAGCCCATGTCGCAGTAGTCGTTGACCGCCGCCCGGTCGGGGCTGAAGGCGGTGGCGGCGCTGAGGGCGGCCAGCGGCAGCAGGATCAGCAGGCAGCGAGGGATGGCCGTCATCATGGGGTGTCCTCCTGGGCCAGGGCCTGGAGGGCCGCACTGAGGACCTCCGGGGTCTGGGCGCCGTCGATCATTGCCCAGCGCAGCCGGCGGTGGCCGTTGAACAGGCGCAGTTCTATGGTGTTGTGGCCCTCATAGAGCGATTGCCCGATCATCGCCACGCTGTGGGGATTGGGACTGCCGTCGGCCTTGGTCTCTGGGGCCTGGAAGTGGCGGGTGCCGGGGTCGTTGGGGCGCTGGCGGCGTTGCCACAGCTCTACCGCCATGCCGCCGGGATTGCGCCATTGGCCCGGCTCCTGGGCCCGGACCACCAGCAGATCGCGTTGCTGCGGGTCGCCATGACGCAGGGCCAGACCGCCGACCTGACTGGCGGGACCATCAGCCTGGGGGGCCAGTGTAACCGGGCTCTGGTCGTAATAGGCCGGCAGGTACAGGGCGTTGTGATGCTGGCCGCACAGTGACAGGGCCAGACCGGCAGTCGGCTGCCAATGGTAAAAGGAGTCGAAGACCCAGACGTCCCGGGGGCCAAGATCGGCGGTCTCGTGCAGATGCAGATGGCCACCGATCAGGCGCAGGGTGACGCTGTAGCGGCGCTCATCCTCGAACAGGTAGTGCAGATCGGCGCCGTCGTCGCGGTCTTCGACCCGCAGATGCAGCAGGCGACGATAGGTCTCCAGGTAGCTGCGTCCGCGCCATACGCCATCTGGGCCGCGCACGGCGGCGATCGGGCCGGGGATCACATAGAGGGCTGCGCCGCCGGGAAAGTGGTGCTCGCCCCTGGGGATCCGCACCGCGAAGCCCTCGCCGGCCAGCTCACGCAGGGGGATGGTGTAGGGTGCCGGATCGGA
>SLQH01000004.1 GCA_007131555.1 Planctomycetota bacterium
CCAGTTGTCGAGGACTCCAGCCCATACGGCGCCATAGCGAGCGCAGGAAACCGCCGCCTTCCCGACCCTCATCTATCTTCAGCCGGACCACGTCAGAAAAGCTGTCAGCGGCCAGGGCGCTGCGCAGGTCGGTGCGCATGGCCAGGGTCTGCCAGGTGTTGCGGGCCGTCAGGCGGGCCGTCGGGGTATCGCCTTGCAGCAGGGAGTGCAGCCGTTCGAGACCGGCGTCATCGAGTTCGCCCAGGGCGAAGGCTGTGGCCAGGGCCTGGCTCTCGGCATCGATAACCTCGATATCGGGGTCCTCGGTCATGCCGGCGATCCCGCCTTGAGACGCTGTTCGATGCAGGACCGCAGGGCTCGTTGCAGGCGTGACAGGCGTTGGCGGACGGCCTCCGGACGCAGTTCCAGGACGTCAGCGGCATCATCGGTGCTCAGGCCGTCGCGATGGACCAGGTCCAGGAGTTCCCGGTGATGCTCGGCGATCTCGTCCAGGCAGGTGCGCAGGGCTGCCAGCCGGTCACTGCGCAATTGTTCATCGTCTCTGCAATCATGATGCCGTCGCAGTTCCTCGCGGATCAGGTCAGGCAGATGGCGGCGGTCGCGGTCACGGCGGCGGTGGCGGTCCATGACCTGGGACCGCACCATGGCCAGCAGCCAGGCCTTGGGGCTGGTGCCAGGACGGTACTGCTGACGTCGTTCCCAACCGCGTACCAGGGTCTCCTGGGCGATGTCGTCGGCCGCTTCCGGGTCGGCGGTGGCGCGCAGGGCGGTGGCCCGCAACAGGTGCTGGGTGGCCTCGACCACCAAGGCGTAGGCGGCCCGGTCATTGTCATCGCGGGCATGTTGCATCCAGACGTCAAGATCGTCCATGGCGGCCAGTGTGGGCCGATCCCCAGCAACGGCAAGCAGGGGCCGCCGGCAAGAGGCATGTCACAAGCGTCGCCTTGTGCCGTTGCATGGGTGATGGGGACATGGCCGATGTCCGGCGCCCCCGTGAGCATGTGAGGAGAACAGCCATGGATCAGACCGCCACCGTCCCCGCCTCAGAAGAGGAATCCGCCCTGATCGCCCGTCTGGAAACGGTGCGCCAGGACCTGCTAGGCGAGATCGGCAAGGTCATCGTTGGTCAGGACGCGGTCATCGAGTCCCTGATCATCGGCATTCTGTGCCGCGGCCACTGTCTGTTGGAAGGGGTCCCCGGTCTGGCCAAGACGGTGATGGTCCAGACCCTGGGCCGGGCCCTGGAGCTGGAGTTCAACCGCGTCCAGTTCACGCCCGACCTGATGCCGTCAGACATCACCGGTACTGACATCATCCAGGAGGACCCCCACAGCGGGCGGCGCCAGTTCGAGTTCCTGCCGGGGCCGCTGTTCGCCAATCTGCTGCTGGCCGACGAGATCAACCGTACCCCGCCCAAGACCCAGGCCGCCCTGCTGGAGGCCATGCAGGAGCGTCGGGTGACGGTGCGGGGCACCACTTACGACCTGCCGGATCCCTTCTTCGTCCTGGCGACCCAGAACCCGATCGAGCAGGAGGGCACCTACACCCTGCCTGAAGCCCAGCTGGACCGTTTCATGTTCATGCTGCGGGTGGACTATCCGGATCGTGACCAGGAGATGGAGATCCTGCGCCGGACCACCGGTACCGCAGTGGCCGAGTTGCGCCCGGTGTTCTCCGGGGCCGATCTGTGCCGTCTCCAGGAGGTGGTCCGTCAGGTGCCGGTGCCGGACCCGGTGATCGCCTATATCGTCGACCTCGTCCACAGCACTCGACCCGGTGGTGGGGCCGAGGTCGAGGACGCCACCCGCCATCTGCAATGGGGGGCGGGGCCGCGGGCCGGGCAGATGCTGGTCCTGGCCGCCAAGGCCCGGGCCCTGCTGCGGGGCCGCTACCATGTCGCCACCGAGGATGTCAACGCCCTGGCTGCCGATGTGCTGCGCCACCGCATCATCCCCACCTTCAGCGCCCAGGCCGAGGGCCTTGACAGCGATCGCATCATCGCCCGTCTGGTGGCCGCCCGGCAGGCGGCGCAGGGTTGAACCATGGGTCTGCTGCATGCCGTCCATGAGGAGGTCCTGGCCCGTCTGGGGGCTGTCGGCATAGCCGCCCGGCGGGCGGTCGAGAGCATCCTGTCAGGCCAGCATCGCAGCATCCACCGCGGTCTGTCGGTGGAGTTCGCCGGACATCGACCCTATCAGCCGGGAGATGATCCCCGGCGCATCGACTGGCAGGTCTTTGCCCGTACTGATCGCCTTGATGTGCGCCAGTACGAAGAGGAAACCCGTCTGCGCGCCACCCTGGTGGTCGACTATTCCGGTTCGATGGGCTATGGCGACGGTCGCAAGCTGCATCGGGCGCGGATGTTGGCGGCGGCCCTGGCCACCCTGATGGTGCGCCAGGGGGATGCCGTGTCCCTGGCCGTTGTTGATCATCGTTTGCGTCATCATCTGCCGCCCGGTTCGACCATGCCGCATCTGATCGGCCTGCTTGATCGCCTCCAGGATCAGGAGCCTGGCGGCGAGACCGCCTTGGCGACGGTCCTGGAGACCCTGGCCCAGCGTCTGCGCCAACGCGGCCTGGTGATCCTGGTGTCGGACTGCCTGGATGATCCCGGTCCCCTGGCCCGGTCCCTGCAGTTGCTCCACTATCGGCGCCAGGATATCCGGGTCTTCCAGATCCTCGATGATGACGAGGAGGACCTGCCCTTCTCCGGTCCCTGCCGCTTCGTCGGTCTGGAGGACGACGGCCAGCTGGTTCTTGATGCCGACAGGGTCAGGACGCATTATCGTGAGACGGTGGCCGCCCATCGTCAGGCCCTGCGCCGCGGCTGCCATTCAGCCGGGGTCCTGTTCCATGCCTGTCGGGCCAGCGATGATCTGGCCCAGGTGCTGCTCGGGGCCCTGGGCGAGGCGGTGGAGGGCGTGCGGCGATGATCATCGTCAATCTCTTGATGGCCGGTGGCCTGATCGCCGCCGCTGCTCCGCTGGTGGTCCATATCCTCCATCGGCGGCGTCTCCAGCGTATCGACTGGGGGGCGATGC
>SLQH01000459.1 GCA_007131555.1 Planctomycetota bacterium
CAAGATTGCGGTTGACCGAGGCTTCGCCAGCATTGCCTTGGTTACTACCATCAAAGAAGTGCTCAATATCATCTTCACTGGCGCTTAAGCTGGCGTGGGCGCTAAGAAATACCACGAGGCCCAGGGCATAAGTCAGCAAAGGGGGGAGGGATCGGACAAAAGATGGCGTGGTGCTATGAGGCATAGGGGTACTCCTTTTTGCTCACAATGTCGTCAGGGGACGGAGGACGCATGAACTGTATGAGTCTTAACGAGACGGGGTCGGTATTCGTGACTCACACCTTCGGTACTTTAGTTGCATAATCGTTAACTGTGACACACAGCCCCTTACCGCCATCGTCCCCTTCCCTGGCCAACTCCGACGCAGTGGCGAGCAGTCAATTGCCGCTGATTGGCATTGACATCACCGCCCGCGATGACTGCTTTCGTGCTGTCCGTGTGGCGATTCGGGCCCGTCAACAAGAGACCAGGAACTGTCGCCTGCGCTATATTGAGCGCCGTACGGATCCCCAGGGGCAACAGCGAGCCCAGGAACACCTCGCAGCCTGCGATGGGATTATTTCCTTTGCTTCCAGCCTTGACCAAGAACAGGCCCTGGCCCAGTTTGCCGCACCGGTGCTGAATGTCAGCGCCCGCCTCTTGGAATCACGCTTTCCTCGCGTACTCACTGATCACTACGCCATGGGGCGCCTGGCGGCAGAATCACTGCTCAACCGCGGCCTACGCACCCTCATCACCTGGGATGTGGCTATGGGCTATGTGCACTAGCGCTGCCAGGGTATTCGCGCTGCGGTGGCGGACAGCCAGGCGCAACTGCTGTGCCTATCCAGTCTCAAGGATTACGGCTTGGATATCATCCCCACCCTGCCACTGCCCCTGGGGATTATTGGCAGCAACGATAAACAGGCCCGCAAGGTCCTCGAAATGCTCAACCAGCAGGAATGGGACATTCCTGGCCAGATCGCAGTTATGGGCATGGACAATGATCAACTCTGCGAAATATCTGAGATCCCTATCACCAGTGTGGCCATAGACCCCTTGCGCTGGGGAAAATGCGCCTTGGATACCATGCTGGCCATGATTCACGACGGCACAGTGCCGCCTGATATCCAATGGATCCCCCCCTTGGGAGTAGTGGAACGGGAGAGTTGCGCGCAACCATGCGGCGATGGCGCGGTGATGGCCACCGTCCTTGAACTGATCAAACAGGATCGCGCCTTGTCCTGGACCGTCCAGGATCTTGCCCTGCAAGCGGGCGCATCTCGGGCCACCCTGGTGCGACATTGCCGCGATAGCCTGGGCACCACCCCCCATGAGTTACTGCATCAAATCCGTCTGCACAAAGCCGAAATGCTGCTGCGCGATTCATCGCAAACCATCAGCGCCATTGCCAAGCGCTGTGGCTGGCAAAGCCCGAAGACTCTGTTCAACGCCTTCGAAAAGGCCCATGGCATGTCCCCGAGTGCCTACCGCAATCTCCAGGGACAGCGTTGAGCATGGAAGTGCGGACGGTTTTCGAAGCGCCCTTAGGATCGTCAGATCCACAGATGGTCGTTGTCAAAACAGTCATTGACAAAACCAAGCGCTGCACCGACGACCACATGCCAGACCAGGGCGGTGAGAAACAGTATCGCTGAGCCGGCAGAGCAGGGATGCGTAACAATCAGCATCTGGCTGCTTAACACCTGCATAAGACCCAGTCCCAGGCCGTACAGCAACATGCCGCGCAAGATGCCCCACTGCAGACGACCGACAGCCCAGCCAGCGGTCGCTCCAGCGCCACCCAACACCACGACTCCGCCCCACGAAAGGCCCTGTCCCAGGCGTACCATCAGGGCCGCAGCGAGGGCAGCCGCAGCCCCAGCAAGGGCTAGGCGGCAGGTCATGGCTCGGCGTCGGCGATGATATCGCTGGACCCGCTGCTGCTGATCTTCCTGCCGTGCTGCAGCAGCAGCGATGACCTCATCGTAGGAGAGTGCCATGACCTGTTTGACGCTGCGCAGACAGGATTCTTTCGGCGGACTGCGTGTCTGTACGCCTGAATCCGACTGTTGTTTCAAACCGGAGCTCCGGGCCTCGGTCCGCGTCTTGGCGGGTGACGATCCTTGCAGACGGTATAGGTTGGCGTATCGCCATCATCGCCGCACTCCGCTTACGCTCTGTGGCGCTGCTCATGATCACGAGTCGTGGTATTTACGAGACGTAGCACAAGTGCCCTGCCGTCGATCAGGCTGGCGCTTGGTGAAGGCAAAAGCCACGCGTAGGCAGGCGGGCCAAGGCACGGTGCTCCGTGATGGGTTCGTGGGCGGTGCTTACTGGCGAGCCCGGGCCGAACAGGGCCCGCAAGGCGACGTGTCAGTCTATTCCTTACAGACTCCTAGCGATTTGAGGCTTTTTTTGATCTCATCACGTTTCAGGCACATCTCACATCCCCCGCCTCCCCCCGCCAACGTCCACCAGCCCTGGATTCACCATTGAGCCCCGCCGCCTGGCACCAAGATGCGGGGCGTCAGGGGTGACTGGCGCATCACGGCCGTTGTCTGGTCGTTGCGGGTCAACCGCAGGGGAGCCCCTGGCCATCATGCCGCGCGCCTGGGCCCGTTGGAGCCACTCCGGTTCCGATGCCGTGTCGAGAGGAATCCCGTCATGACCAGCGCCCACACCGCCCCCCGTCCCCTGGCCGAGACCGATCCGGAGATGGCGGCGATCATCCACCAGGAGGCCGAGCGCCAACAGCACACCATTGAGCTGATCGCCAGCGAGAACATCGTCTCGACGGCGGTGCTGGAGGCCCAGGGCAGCATCCTCACCAACAAGTACGCCGAGGGCTATCCCGGCCGGCGCTACTACGGCGGCTGTGATGAGGTCGACAAGGCCGAGGACCTGGCCAAGGCCCGGGCCCAGGCCCTGTTCGCCACCGATTACCATGTCAACGTCCAGCCCCATTCCGGCTCCCAGGCCAATCAGGCCGCCTATCATGCTGCCGGCCTGCAGACCGGCGACCGGGTCTTGGGCATGGCCCTGGATGCCGGCGGCCA
>SLQH01000078.1 GCA_007131555.1 Planctomycetota bacterium
CGATGAAGACCGGGCGGCCCTTGGCCAGGTGCTTGGCGAAGGCCTCGCCGCGACCGTTCCAGATCTCAAGGGTGACGAAGTCGGCGCGCTTGGTCAGGGTGTCGTTGACCGCCAGACGGGCCTCGGTCACGGTCTTGTCGTTGACCTCCTTGGTGGTGATGTCGCTGGCGATGTGTCCGGCGAGCAGGATCTTGTTCAGGTTCAACATGGTGTGCTCCTTTGTGCACAGGGGGTTCGCCAGAACGTCCCCCTGTGCAGAACAGGGGCCCCGCCATGAGCATCGAGACTGCAGGACACAGGCGGCGTCACAGCACCGGTCACCGCATGACCCGACCCCGTTGGACAACGATGTCCTGCACCATGCGCTTCCGACATCAACCATCGAGATATCGGTCTCGGGGTGGCCTCCGTCCGATCTCCGTCATGCTGCCCGGACCACGAGGGGCCTCCGGTGCACACTCAAGACCAGGATGCCAGTCGCAGGTGTCTCTTCGGTCGATGACGCCCCCACGCCGACCATGCGACCGTGACGCCATGCTCTGACCCCCCCCCTCCTGTCGGGGACGGGGCCGTCTGTGGCCAAGGTCAGACCCGTCCGCCTAATGGCCCCTACGATCCTAAAAACGACATGCTGTCGTTTTTGCTGTCCTGCGGAGCAGACTCTGAGCCCTCCTCTTGCCGATACGGTTCTGACGTCAGCAGTGCTCCTCTGTTTATATATTGCTTGCTACTGTTGTTGCAATGCGCTTGAAGGAATGGTGCCGTTTCAGCCTGGTGCTGGCCGCAAGAGTGTGTGTGGCAGCGACCCAACGGCCCCGAGTCTGGGCAATACGAAATCAGGCGGTGTGGTAGATGGTCCACTTGGGGCGGCAATAGCCTGTCATCACGGCGTGCACCATCCGGTCTCAGGAGGCCAGCTCTTCGGGAACGGAAGGGCTGTATCCTGATGCCACAGCGGTTCCTCAAGGCCTCTTTCACAGAGTCCTCTGTGCGCCGCCTCAACAGAGATGCCCAGGCGCTTGGTCTCGGCCGGTAGCCGGCGCGGCCTTTCCCGACCAGCGCGAGGGTCGGATGGTCATGGCAGGGCTTCCAGGGCTGCCTCCCTACCGATCAGGTGCGGGCAGCGCCAGCAGTCGAGGATGCTCTGGGTTGGATCGGTCAGCCTGACCGTGACCCCAGCGATCATGCGCGTCTCAATCTCCTGTCCCTGGTGTGCAGGAGCCCAGTTCAACAATCTGATGGCCCGCGTGATGCGTTGCTGGCAGCCCCATGAGGAACCGCCATCCACACGACCTGCGGAACCTGGGAACCTGGGAACCAGTCCATGCAGGCGCACAGCAGAGATCAGGCAGATGACCCCGTTCGGATGGCGGATGGCCGCCGCTGCTGCTGCCACATGATCTTGATCGGCTTCTTCAGCAGGCAGATACAGGCCACGATCAATGCGCACAATCCGCCCCTCCCGCTCCCAGCGAAGCAGGGCTTGCCGGGAAGGGCCATCTGGAGACTCAGCAAGCCATGCCATGTGACATTTTGTGGCCTATGGTCTATGAACCTAAATCCGGCTGGGCGAAGTTGGTGATGGCCTTGCCCTCGCGTTCGTGCAGGCCGGAGTCGATCTGGAGGCCCAGGATGTCGCGGCTCCAGCCGTTCTCGATGGCGGCACACGCGTACCAGGCACGGGTGGCGCGGTCAGGGACTTTCGACTTCAGCACGATGACGTGGCGCCAGGGCAGATCGGGCAGATCCTCAGGCACGGCGATACTGCCCTCAGAAATTGCAACGCCCCGTTGCAATGTGTCTGCGGCCACCTCGTCGAGCGGGTAGGACTCGGCAAACTGCGGCATGTAGCGAAGGTTGCGCGAGCCGAAACCGGTTGTCTCCGGAAATGCCTGGCGGAGGTCGCGGCTCAGTTGGTCAACCACGCTGCCGCCGTAGGTGCCCACGGCGAGGCGCTGGCTCAGGTCCATGCCTATCGAGTAGTAGAGCCGTAGCATCTCCCGGTTGGCTGCCACGGCAGCGCGGATCCGGCTGCCCTGGATGCGGTTCTTGATGTCGCTCAGTACGGCGGCGTAGTCACTCGGCAGCTGCATCATCATGGCGATATGTTCCTGTGGCGTAGCCAGCCAGCAACGCGCGGTTCCGGCCGAACGGACTGGCCACCAAGGGCGCGATTGTCATTTTGACCCGTTCTCCAGTTCGTATCGCGTCTTGGCTGCCACGTTGGGCACCGCTGCTCACTAAGCGGTCTCGGGGCTGGAGAAATCTCCGGGTTCTGGACCCATCCGGCTTGGGCCGCCAAGGTGGCGACGCGAACCGGAGAATAACCTGGCCCGTAAAGCCCTTTGCCACAAGGGGTTTTACGACGCGGATGTGGGGCCCGACTGTTATTTCGAACAATTTCCATGCACTTCTTACCGTGGAAACCAGACTGATACCGCATGATTTGCTGAGATTTCAGCTGATTTCGCTCTATTCAGCAAGCCCTATCTACAGGTCTATTGGCTCTTACGTGAGCAGATTTGGCCGCTGCATCCTTGCGTGATTTTCTTTTTGCCACATATTGCGCGCGCTATTTGCTCATGGCTTGTTCCTTCATTGCCTTTCAAGCGTCGCATCAACTTCCTTGGCTAACCGGGGTAAGATTTCCGCTGCATAGGCTGGCAGCGATAAGAGCCGGTAGCGGACCTCCGTGCCGGTCGAGGTAACTGTATCAACCTTCTGGATCATCGGGGCTGCGCTATTGAACCGCACGGCCCAACGCAGGTCCCGTTCAGCCATGAACAAGTGAAGGCTGCGCATGGCACCACCGCCACCGGCCTTGACCTCCACCGGCAGGACGTGGCTGGTGGGGGCACAGAGATAGTCGATTTCGGCCGATGAGGACTTCGCAGCCCGCGACCAGTACCACAAGGCTGGATCCTCGTTGGCATGCCCGTTGAGGCGCAGCAGTTGACCCACGGCCTGTTCGGCGATGGCGCCTTCATTGGCCAGCGTCAGCTCTTCGAGCTGCTCAAGGGCGGCGAGGTCTA
>SLQH01000055.1 GCA_007131555.1 Planctomycetota bacterium
CGGTAGCGTTGGGCCAGGGCGGCGCCCTCGGCCCAAGGCATGGGATAACAGGGCTCGCCCTCAGGGCCGGGAAACTCCTGCACCAGCACGGTGCCGGTGCAGCCCGGCGGCGACAACCAGGCGCAGTCGGTGGTTCGGGTATGCGGCACGGCGTCGGTCACCTCGTTGATGACCGCCGCCGGCTGGCGGGCGGCGGCGTCAGGGTGGCGGCTGATGGCGAAGCGCACCCGGCGATAGGGCAAGGCACCGTAGATCCGGTCACAGAGGACATCCAGGGCTCCGGTCCAGACCAGATGACGGCCCCAGGGTCGATGCTCGGCCGCCCGGTAGGGCTGTTGCCAATGGCAGGTGATGGACGGATGATCCAGCAGCCGCCGACACAGCCCCTGATAGCCGGCCTCCGGCAGGCCCTGGAAACGATCGGTGAAGTAGCGGTCGTCATCATCGTACCGGACCGGGATCCGGGCGATGACCTCGGGCGGCAGGCAGGTGGCTTCGACCCCCCACTGCTTGCGGCTGTAGGCCCGGTAGAAGAGCTCATAGAGCTCCGGCCCGACGCCGTCGAGGGCGACCTCGGCGGCAGTGGCCGCAGGGACATGGTGCTGACGCCGGGCGGTCAGGAAGCGCTCGACCCCGGCCGGGTCCAGATCCAGGTCGTAAAGGCGGTTGATGGTCTGACGATTGATCGGAAACGGCAGCAAGCGCTCGCCCACCCGGGCCAGGACCCGATGGACATAGGGCTGCCAGGCGGTGAAGCGCGACAGGAAGGCCATGACCTGATCATCGTTGGTATGGAAGACATGCGGCCCATAGCGATGGACCCGCCGGCCGGCCTCGTCCAGGGCGTCCTCGGCCAGACCGCCTGGCCCGGCCTGGCGTTCCAGGACCACCACCACGGCCCCGGCCTCGGCCAGGCACCGGGCCATGACCGAACCGGCCAGACCAGCTCCGACCACCAGGACATCCGCACAGACCTGCATGGGCTGATTCAAGCACCCCCACGCGATGAATGAAGGGCAAAAGCCGCCGGTGGACCGGAGCCGGGTGATGATTGCTGGCGGCCTTGCCGCTTGCCGCGATCCGCCCCGATCCATAATGAACCCGGACAGTCGGCTTCAGATGTTGACCTCAACTGATCTTCACACGCCAAGGGGGCCACCATGGACAGCGATGCCACCCGGAACTCGATGCCAGCCCTGCCACCGGAGGTCAGGGAATTACCCGCCAAGGCGGACTGCCATGCCACCAGCCCCTTGCTGGCCATGGGTGGGCCGGGACGTTATGACTCGCGTGACAACCTCCAGGGCAATGAGTTCGAGATGTTCGAACAGGCGGTGCGCTTTGTCAGCGGTCTGGGGGTGGACGAGGAGCAGGCCCAGGACCTGCCACCGACGCTGATGACCGCCATCGGCGGACTGCTGGCCCAGGTCGACCACTACACCGAGGAGATACGCGCCCTGCAACGAGAGGTCCAACGCGAACAGCGCCACCTCAAGGACGCCGAGATCACCATCACCCGCCTGCGGGCCCAGCGCAACGCCCTACACTCACAACTGCGCATCATCACCGGCAGCCAACGACCGGGGTGACGGGGCGCCGCGCATGCGCGCCAAGAGCGCCAAGGCCCTGCGGGCGGCAGAAGAGCCAAGAAGGCCGCCTCCGGGCTGTCCTTGGCGATCTCTGTGCTCTTGAGCGAAGCGGGCGTGAGCATTATCCTAAAAACAGCAGTTAGGCCTTGGGCCTTAGGGTTGCTTCTCAAGCGGATATACGCAGTCAGAATCGGTTCACCTTCTGGGTGAAAGCCCGAATCTGTCTACATCGACTTTTACAGCAGCCCTACAGCCTCCAACCGAAAGCCTCAGCCGGATTTAGGATCAACCGTGACCTCGCCGCAGGCTGAGCTTTGTCCGTTGCTCGCCCCGGGCCAGGGGACACACTGATCGCTATGATGGGGATATGGCAGCGCTTCATGCACATGGCAGCCCTGCTCAGTCTGCTGGGCCTGGGCGCTGGAGCCCAGGAGCAGCGGATCCATCTGTTCGACGGTACCACCATTGCTGCCACCACCCTCGCCGGCAGTAGTGACGGTCAGTTGGTGATCAATGATAAGCAGCGCCTGCCCCTGACGGATATCGAACGCATCGTGATCAGCGGCCCAGCCCCGGCCGCCAGGGCGCAACGGGCGGTAGTGCTGCGGGATGGCGGCTGGTTGCCGGTCAACGCCATCAGCGCGGATCAGGATGACCACCTGCGATGCACCACCAGCGCCTTTGGATCGATCACCATCGCCCTGGACCAATTGGTGGCCTGGGGCCCGCCGCAGTGGCTGGACCGGGTCCGGTCACAGTCCGGCAGCCGCCATGACCACGACCGACTGCTGTTGGCCAATGAGGAACTCAGCGGGGAACTGCATGCCGTCAGCGCTGAGGGCCTGACCTTCGCTCCGGAAATCGCTCCCGACAACGCCATCACCATCGATCTGGATGAGGTCATCGGTCTGAGCCTGCGCGAATCCACACGACGGCCCACATCGCCACACCTCCTCCTCGACATTGATCCTGCCATGCCGCCGCTGTTGTTGCATCCCGGCCCGGAACTGACCATTGGCGGCCTGAAGACGGCCCCCCTGCAGTGGTCGTCACTACCGTCGGGAACCCTGGTCGTCGCCGGCCCGCAACGGGTATGGCTGTCGGAACTGGAGCCCGTCGTAGTCGAGGAAGAAGGCGCCTTCGGGGTCACTTGGCCCCATCAACGTGACAGCAACCTGGACGGCAGCCCCCTGATGCTCGACGGACGGCGTCATCATCGTGGGGTGGTGGTCCACTCCAAGGCCCGTCTGGTCTGGGACCTGGATGGGGCCTACAGCCGCTTCCACAGCCTGTTGGGCATCGCTGACATCGTCAGCCCAGAGGGCGACTGCGTGGTCGAACTGCGCGTTGATGAACGTGTGCTCTGGGAAGGGCGCTTACAAGGCGGCGAACGGCCGCGCCTCATTGATGTCGAAATCAGCGGCGCCCAACGCCTGGA
>SLQH01000117.1 GCA_007131555.1 Planctomycetota bacterium
GCACGCGGGCCAAGGCCCGGTGCTCCGTGGTGGTTTTGTGATGGGCAGTGCTTATTGGCGAGTCCGGGGCCGAAAAGGCCAAGCCAGGCGACGTGTCAGTCTATTCCTTACAGGCTCCTAGCATCGATCTTATTGGTTGATCGTGACCGGACGGCTATGATCATGAGCCCAGTCACATCCCTGTTTTCATGGAGGTCATCGACCATGGTTATCGGCATTGTCATCGGCGTTGTGGTGGTCATCATCATCATGCTGGTTTTGTGGTGGGTGGCCACCTACAACCGTCTCGTCACCTTGCGCAACCGCTTCAAGAACGCCTTCTCCCAGATTGATGTCCAGCTCCAGCGACGGCATGACCTGATCCCCAATCTGGTTGAGGCCGCCAAGGGCTATATGGCTCACGAGCGGGAGACCCTGGATCGGGTCATCTCGGCTCGGGGTGCGGCCATGGCTGCACGCGGCAAGGCTGCTGCCGACCCTGCTGACGGCGGGGCCATGACCGGCTTGGTGGCAGCTGAGGGTGCGCTTGGCGGAGCCATGCGCGGCTTCTTTGGGCTGATGGAGAACTATCCGGACCTCAAGGCCGACAAGAACATCAGTCAGCTCATGGAAGAGCTGACCTCAACCGAGAACAAGGTCGCCTTTGCCCGGCAGGCCTACAACGATTCGGTGATGACCTACAACACCCAGCGCGAGGTCTTTCCTGCCTCATTGGTGGCCAACAATGGTGGCTTCCAGGCAGCTGTGCCCTTTGAGCTTGAGGACCAGGAGGCCAAGAAGGCCCCCAAGGTCAGTTTCTCGTGACCTGATCCTGTTGGCAACAGCCCGGTGTCAGGAAGGCCTGAGGGCTTTGCTGGTGATCACCGTCAGCGAGCGATACATGCCGACCCGGGCTTGCTGATATGCCGTGGGTCATTGACCCTCCGGAGCAGATCTGATGAGCAGGCAGCGCGGTGCCGCCCTTGATTTCTTCCAGGCCCAGGAGGATGCCTTGCGCCGTTCGCGGCGTCTGGTCTGGGCGGTGGTCTTGGGAACCACCATCATCGGTAGTCTGGTGGGTCTGCTCACAGGTCTGTCATTGTTCTATGGTGGCGGCGGCAACATCAGCCATGACGAAGCTATCATGGCAGGCCTGGCAGCGTTCGCAGTGGTTGCCGTCATGGTCACGGTCACGAGCTGCTGGAAGACGGCAGAGCTGCGCAGTGGTGGCGGTCAGGCAGTTGCCGAGTTCCTTGGTGGGAGTCAGGTCCATCATGACACCAAGGATGCTGATGAGCGCCGCCTGCTCAACGTGGTCGAAGAGATGGCCATCGCTTCGGGCCTGCCGGTGCCCCCGGTCTACATCATCGAAGAGAGTGCCGTCAATGCCTTCGCAGCGGGCTGGGACCCCCAGCATGCGGTGCTCGGTTTCACCAGAGGGGCCATCCAACGCTTGAGCCGCGATGAGCTGCAGGGTGTGGCGGCGCATGAGTTCAGTCACATCATGCGCGGTGACATGCTGTTGAATCTGCGCCTGATCGGCTTGTTGCATGGCTTGTTGGCGGTGAGTCTGACTGGTGCCCTGTTGCTGCGCTTGATGGCCGTTGGTCGCGGTGGCGGAACCTCGCATCGCGGTCGGGGCGGCGGCAGGGGTGGCGGCGGTAATGGGGTCATGATCGCCATCTTCGTGGCGGCCATCGCCCTGTACATCCTTGGCTCGCTGGGGGTCTTCATCGCCCGCCTCATCCAGGCCGCCGTGTCGCGTCAGCGGGAGTTCCTGGCTGATGCCGCAGCGGTGCAATTCACCCGTAATCCGGATGGCATTGCCGGGGCCCTCAAGCGCCTGCATGGAGGTCGGACCAAGATGCGCAGTGCCAATGCCGGTGTGGTTGGTCACATGTTCATTGCCGCTGGAGTCCGCAACTTTTCTGGAGCTTTGCTGGCTACCCATCCGCCCTTGCCGCAGCGTATCCGCCGCCTTGATCCCGCCTGGGATGGACGGCCTCCCCCGCCCCGTCCGGAACCGGCGTCATCATCGCCCGTAGACAGCCCCGAGGTGGATGAGAAGGCTCGGAGCATGATGCGCATGATGGCCACTGCCGCCTTGGCCCAGCAGAGCGCTGGTTCAGCGGCCCAGATTCATGCCCCACGTCTGCCGGCAGCCATGGTGCCGGATGCTGATGATGCCTTGGCCTTGGCCCGCAGCCGGGTTGCCGCCCTGCCCGATGTCTTGTCGGCGGCAGCTGCCGACCCCTTCGATGCTCGGGCAGTGCTGGTGTGCTGTGTCCTGGGCGAGACCGAAGCCGCTCGCGGTGAGCAGGCCCGTCTGCTGCAGGCTGCCGACCCTGGCCTGGGAGCCGCTGCCGCCCGCTTGTGGCCTTGTTTCCGCGACCACGATCCCGCCGCCATCCGTCCTCTGCTGTTACGCTTGGCGGCGCCCTCACTTTCGACCCTGACCGCTGAGCAGGCCGCGGCCTTCCGCACCTTGTTGCAGCAGCTGGTTGACGCCGATCAGCAGTTGAGCCTGGCTGAGCAGGCCACCATGAGTGCCGTTGCGGCGAGTCTTGATCCGCCCCCACGGGTCGACTTCCTGTCCTTGCGCGGGGTTTCGCGGGAGTGTGCGGTGTTGCTCCATGCCTTGGGGGTGGCCGGCAACGATTCCGGGGCCGCCCTGGCTGGTCTGCAGGTCCTGGGCCTGCACGATCAGCCCTTGATCACCAATGGCAACCTGGCCGAAGCCCTGGATCGTCTTGGCCGCGCCTCACCAACCATCCGCCAGCGGGTCCTTGACGCCTGCCGACGGGCTGCCGCCCATGACGGCAAGCTTGGTGATGAGCAGGCCTTGATGCTGGAATTGGTGGCCAGCGCCTTGCGCTTGCCAATGGTGTAAAGGGCGGCTCGATCGCTAGGAGCTTTGTTGAAGAACTTCTTTTTACCACAGAGGACACAGAGAGCACAGAGGGGTAAGGCCATAATGGTGTTCAGTAACGGCGATCCTTGGGGTTTCAGTGTACGGCGATTGAGAAGAACTGGTCCTGGCTCGTTAC
>SLQH01000458.1 GCA_007131555.1 Planctomycetota bacterium
GACGACGCGAGGCGGCGTCATGGGCCTCGGTCGTGGGCCCTTGCAGGGCTTGCCAGAAGAAGCGGTCGGTGGCCCACCAGCGCACATCAGCGGCCCGCTCAAAGAGATTGCGATCGATCAGGTCGATGGCCTGCTGGGCGAAGCTCTCAAGGGCGGTGATGTTCAGCTCCAGTTCGCCAATAGCCATCTCGGCCAAGAGCTTCTCCATCATGCTGGTGGCAAAATCACCAGTCTTGGTGATCTGGTCGAAGATCGGTCCCAGCGACACGCCGCGCTTGCCCAGTTTGCTAGCAAAGACGATACCGTTGAGGCTGATCAGCTTGATGCTCTCTTTATCGTCCTGAACCTTGGCATAGGTTTCCTTATTGATGTCCGGAATGACCTGGCTGCGCATCAATTCATCAACTGACAACACCGGTTGATGGCCACCATCATCGTGATCGAAAATGCGCCCCTTGGGCAAGACCAGATGACTGGTCCAGCCGAGACCAGGATAGTCCAGGTAACCATCGCTACGAGCCGAGAACAGAGCCGCGTCAGCCCCTTCAACCACCACATACGAAGAACAGCGCTCGCCCTTGGCCAGCATGCGATGGCGGCGAGGCAGGTGGGCGGCCTGCTCAACCGGCCACGCGATGCTGTCGCTACTGGCGATTATTGAATTGGCGCGATCGGTCAAAAAACTGTACCAGCCATCCAGGGTCTTGCCACCACCATCGGCCGGCAGATAGTCCTCCAGGATCAGACGCGACTCACCAGGGAAGTCGAAACAGACCCCCAGGACCCCGATCGCAGCCCCGCTGACCTCACCCTCGGGGCGCACGGCCGTACTGTAGACCAGATTGAATCCGTCGGTTATATCTGAACGGATGATGTCCGAGGCATGGTACTCGTTGCTGTCACGGATCAGGCGACCGCTGGAAAACCAGCCCTCGCCGCTGAAGTCATGACCCAGCAGGCGCTCGCGGACCTCAGCATTGCCGGTGGCCAAAACGATGCCGTCTTGATCACAGAGGATCAGATCGCGGTACAAGGTATAGCTGGCGCGGATGTCCTCGAGGCGGATGCAGGCAAAGTCCACCTGTTCCTGTAGGTGTTCGCCCGCACTACGCAAGGCCGTGATCTGTTCGCGAACCTCAGGCCCAGCCGTGCGCATGATCCGCTCAAGACGATGCAGCAGGGCCTCGCGACGGGCCAGACGCTGCCAGGCCTGCGTCGGCCGTTCCAAATCAGCAAACAGCTGGCGAGCCGAGTCGGGATCATCGCTGAGCAACTCGGCCCGCAGCGGATCAAGAGCCTTGAGCAACTCACCGCCGACCCGGACCAGGTCTTCGCGGGCGGTGATGCAGGCGGCAAAAGCGGTTTCCAGAGCCCACCAACGGACATCGCAGGTGCGCTCCAACAGGTTGCGATCCAGGAGATTGATCAGATTGTAAGCGGTATTGGCATAGATTGATCGACAGAACTGGTCCTTGGCCTGATAGAACTGATCAAACAGGCGCTTGGTGACCGCCAACAATTCACCGGAGAAGGTCTCGACCTTCTTCATCAGATCGGTGATCTGTTCCTGCTCGGTGGCGTTCTCGCTGATCTCGACCGCTGAACACTTGCCCTGGTTGCAGATCGGAAAGATACCGTTGAGTTCACTGATGATGCGCTCATAGAACTCCCGATGGGCCAGGGTGATGACCGGGTGGAAGATGGAAAAGGCATGCACCTGGTCACCGGCAGCGGTTTGGGTCATGGTCAGGCACTCCGATTGGCTTCAGATGGGGAATCGGACAAGGATAGAATGTCCGTTATGATGGCCATCACTGACAGCACGGTGATGTAACCATCTGGCAGGTCGTACACATTGACAGCAAAGGCATGGCCAGTATGGGCGGCCGGTGGATGGGGTATTGCGTCGCGGATTGAGACGATACGCTCAACAGCATCAACCAACAGCACCACCGGTTCCTCGCAGGCCGTCATATGGGCATCCACCGCCTCGCTCATCAGGCGTTCCTGGGTCTCCAGCAACACCATGCATGAGGGTGCATCGACTCGCCGCGGCGGCAAGTCGAAGACGGCCCGCAGATCAATCACGGTGGCGCTGACCCCGCGTTGGTTGATCAGACCGGCGATGCGACGATCGGCCCCAGGCACCGGGGTGATCGGCAGACTGCGGAAGAACTCCTCGATCAACAACACCGGCAGGCCATAGTGTCGTTCGGCTACGCTCATCACGGCGATCTGGCCAGCAAAGTCGCTCATGACCGCCCCCTCTGGAACAGGGTGTCAAAGATCATCTCCAAGAGACTGTCCTTGTCGATCTTGACTGCGTACTCATCAAAACCGGCCTTCATGCCTCGCCGCCGACTCTCCTCGTCGCTGAGACTGGTCAGGGCGATGACCGGCAATGAACGCAATTGCGGATGGCCCTTTATGTTGCGCACCAGCTCAAAGCCGTTCATGACCGGCATCTCGATATCTGACAGCACCAGATCGAATCCTGCTTGCGGGTCCTGCAGCAGATCCCAAGCCTGCTTGCCATCGTAGACCACCGTCAACTCTATCTCCGGGTGGTCGAGGTATTGCTGCATCAGCTTGCAGAAGAAGTGGGTATCCTCGGCCAGGAGGATGCGCCGACGGCTGCCCAGGGCGCGTTGATCCTGGCGGTAGTGCTCAGGATCGGCGGCGGCGAACAGGCCGTATACATCCAGCAACATCACCAGACGATCGTCATGGACGAACGTGCCTATCATACCACGGTCGTTCTCAACCCGACCATCGAAGGACTCGGCGACATCAACGATCTGCAGGTCGTTGCTGGCCAGGATGCCGATCGGATGGTTGACATGGGCCGGTAACAGCAGGTGATAGGCATCGGACGGTGCCAGCGGCGAGACATCCAGGTGTTGATCAAGACGCAACAGGGGAATGGTCTCCTGTTTGAGCTGGAAGAACTCACGACTGCCGACGCGACGGATGGCGCTGGCCTCAATCTTTTCAATCAGCGAGATCA
>SLQH01000557.1 GCA_007131555.1 Planctomycetota bacterium
ATGAGCAAATTACCCAGGGGGCCATGCTCAACCCACGTTGCCTCAACCCGCGGCGCAACCACGTCAACCGCGACAGTCAATGTCCGTCGCGCCGCGGCTTGAAGCAACGCTAGTCATTGGGGTTGAAATCCAGATTTGAGCATGACCAATTTCCAGAGGCCGGTTGGAAACCGGCGGTCCCAGGGACGTGCCATGGAGAACCGAAAAACGACCCGTCCGCAGGCCCAATACAAAAACTAAAATTTACCACGAAGGACACGAAGAGCACGAAGGGTCGAAGAATACAGGGCTTCCTCACTGCTCAGATCCTGAGGACCTGAGCAGTGAGGGGTTCGCCGCAATACTCCATCATCATCGTTTCATGCTCCCTACTACCACACCGTCACGGCACGGTGGCGATGATGCGGCCCTGAATCAGCTTGCCGGCGTGGGCCAGGGCCTGCATGTCCTGCATGGCCCCGGCCATGGCATTGAAGATGTCCATGTTGTAGCCGACCATGCGCTGGACATCAGAGGTCAGCTGCATGCCGACCATGTTGAGGTAGAGGTCAATGTGGGCAGCGTAACGACCGGTGTCGGCGGCGCTGACGATGCGGCAGCCCTGGGCTTCAAGCAGGTCGCGGTAGTCATCCAGGCTGGCCAGGCTGGGGAACTTCATGAAGGCCATGAAGCGCGCCGCCTCGTCATCACTCAGGCCGGCCGGTCCCTCCAGCCAATCGGTGAAGGCGATGGTGCCGCCCGGACGGACCAGACGCACGGCCTCGGCGATCAGACCGGGCTTGTCGGCGACGTAGCACCAGGCGTCCTCGCCCCAGGCGAAATCGTAGGCATCAGCGGCCAGACCGGTGGCACAGACATCAGCCTCGACCAGGGTGGTCTGGTCGCCGTGGCCTTCAGCCTGGTTGCGGCTGCGGGCCCGTTCCAGGACGGTGGCGGTGGCATCGACCCCGGTCATGTGGGCGACCTGGCGACAGCGTAGCAGAAAACGCATCCCGGCGCCGTTGCAGCAGCACAGGTCAACGCCCCGGCTGCCGGCGGCGATCTGGGCCTGCTCGGCCAGATCCAGCGAACTGACCAGCCCACCGACGTGGATCTGCTGGCCCATGAGCATTTCCCACAGATCGCCTTCGGCGCCATCATAGACGCTGCGTACGGTGTCGAGGGTGATGGACGAACAATGATGCATGACAGGTTCCTTACGGGTTGAGGCCCGCAGGCGACTGCCATGCGGACCGGTTCAGGGTGGTGGATCGGGGTTGTCGCTGGCGGTGCTGTACTGCTGGGCCCGCTGGCGAATGGCGTTCAGCCACGGCCATTGGTGGTCTTCTTCGGGCAACTGATCGAGAATCTGGCGGGCAGTGGCCGCAGCGGCAGCCTGTTGACCGGCAGCCCACTGCAATTGGGCCCGGATGTCGAGCATCCCCAGGCTTGGACGCCGAGAAAGCAAGGCGAGCATCTCGTCCGACCACTGAATGGCTTCGGCAAGCAGTTCCTGACCCGGGTCGGCCATGTTCGCCACCATCCGCATGGCCTGCCACTTGACCTGCCAAGCCTCGGGCCAGACGGCCATGGCGGCACGCAGACAAGTCAGCATGGCCTCGGGATCGTCGCGCAGAGCTTCGGCCGCCGCTATGTAGTGCTGCACTGTTGCCATTGCCGTATCGCGCAGTTCGGCCAGGGCGACACGATGCTCGACCCAGCCCTGCTGCGGCACCTTGAATCGGAACAGCACCTGACTGTCCTCGGCATGATCGCTGAATGGAGGGTCGACCCGCACGGAGCCGTTGCACAGACCGCCTCATCCATATTCCAATCCGCCAAGCGATTGGCTGGTGTCACCGTGAGTCAGAAACCATTCCGGCACCGCGCCCTCACCACGGCCATACAAGCGATAGATTTCGCCCCCCTGACCACGCAGACCGACCTCGGTCACGGCCAAGGCCCCATGCAGCCACAGCGGGTCGGCATGCATGGTGAACGGCGGACCAACAGCCAGATCATGCTCACCAGCTTCCAGGCTGATGAGGTCAGACGCACCACGACTGCGCAGCCAGGTCCTGGACGCCTCAGCTTGCCGCCGATCAGCTCCGACCAGGCGCCCCACCCAACTGCCAGCAAGACCCGTGGCTTGTTGTGGTTCCGGTGTTGGCCCCAACACGGTCATCGACACCGTGCCCAAGCGATAGTCGCCACTGGGCAGCAGCATCGATTCTCCGGCTGAGATCTGCCACTCACCGGTGACGCGGTTGTCATCAGCAGCCACCATGGTGACGCTGAAACCATGGATCCGCTCCGCTGTCGGGGCCAAGCGGACGGTGGTGACCGAGCCATCATAGGGCCGCATGACGATCCGGGGGAAGGCCGCATCATCCAGGGTCCACAGGCGATCTTCCCAGAAGAAGGCCCCGGCCAAGGGTTGGATGTCCTCATGCTGGATGTCGCTACCGGCAGCCGCGATATGCATGTGATCAGCACCGACAGTGCTAAAGCGGCCATCAAGATCGCCATCGATCAAGGCGATACGCACACCGTCAGTCTCAGCAATGGCCATGCTGCTACTCAACAGTCGCCACCAGCCATGCTGTTCCTCAAGCTGCAGGAAGTATTGGGCCTCCCCATCCCCCCAGACGATCGGCACGGTGAATATCGTACCAAATGCTATCTGCTGCAGCTGGTCCGGGGCTGGGCCAACCCATACCCCATCATCACGTCGGACAATGTGTAGTTGGCCGCTGGCTGTGGCAAAGGGCAGCACAGACCCTGCAGAGGGGTCAATGTACCGACCACTTTGATGGTGGGACGACAACACGCTCTGCTCTAGACGCAGATCGCAGTGCCGCTCATTGACATCCTCTTCCGCCACGGCCAAAGCCCAGCAGACGAGGATCACCGCAATGACTCGATAGCTCATGGATACCATGTATACGCCACCAACGCCATGTTACAAGCAGGCGTCCAGGCCCAGTCTGCAAGGGCAAGGGGTGGCCGATGCATGACAGCCCAAA
>SLQH01000226.1 GCA_007131555.1 Planctomycetota bacterium
TGCCGGTAACAGAACAGGCCAGCCAGACCCAACCGACCCTCCCCACACCAGCCGTCGGATCGGGCACCATCCTGGTCGTCGATGATGAAGAGATGATGCGCACCATCGCTGCGACCATGCTTCAACAACTCGGCTATCAGGTCTGTACCGCCCGCAATGGTGCCGAGGCTCTGGCATACCTGGAAGAAACCGACCAATCCTGTGATCTGATCCTGCTGGACATGATGATGCCGGTCATGAATGGCGCGGAGTGCCTCGCCGCCCTGCGCGCCTCCGGCCATAGCGTCCCGGTACTGCTGTGTACCGGCTACAGCGCTCAGGAACAGATGGATGATATCGGCACCCACGACATCGCCGGCATCGTCCCCAAACCCTACCGGATGGCTGATCTGGGCGAAGCTGTAGCAGCGGCTCTACGCGGCGAGAATCGCTAAGGCGGGGCTTCGTGATCCGGCACGAGATCGCCATAGGCCATATCATTGAGCATTTCACAATAGTCGAGCAAGCGTGGACCAGTGGGGTCAAAGTGGCGCGGCAATACCAGCAGACCATCACGATCAGTCAGCGCCCGCAACCCCGCCAATGCAGGCATGGTCCGCAAAGCCTCGACCATGTCCTGCTGGGTAACGATCACGGCCGGATCCAGACGATACAGGTCCTCGGCACTATAGCTCGGCCAACCCGTGAAGCCGGCCTCAGCAGCGACATCAATCAGACCAGCGAAACGCAACAGATCGTGATAGGCACTACCTATGGTGCCTCCCATGAGCCGGCCTCCATGGGTACCCAGATACACGGCCCTACGCTGCTGGTCATCACCGACATGGGCCGCCACCTGATGCAGCCGCCGTTTCAGACTCCGAGCCAAGGCCGCAGCCCGCTGCTCCTGATCGAGTACCGCTCCCAGCAGGGCGATACTGGCCTGCAGACTGTCAAAGCCGAGCATGGGTCCAAGGTCCAGGACCTGTAGACCCTGGGCCCGCAACTGATCGACCACTGATTGTGATATGCCCAGATGATTGATGATGACCAGATCGGGCTGGGCCGCGATGAGTACCTCGATGCTGTCAAGTGATTCGATGATCTGCCGGTCAGGGGTCCGAAAGGCCAGGGGCGAGTATCGGTCATGCCAGGCCCCGACCATGATGATCCGCTCGCTGGCCACCAGGTCTGGCAGCACCTGGGCCGCAATCGGGGAAATGCAGGCAATACGACGGTAGTCGGCCACCGGCACCGGATGACCACCGGCATCGCTGACCACCGCCTGCGATGGTGCCGACTCGAGGTCGGGCAGCATTGCCGGACGAGCTGCCCGACACATGCCGATGAGACATGACAACAGGACCAGGCAGAACGCCGCCAGGACATTGATCACGGTGCGCATGCCACCTCCGCAGACGGCAGGCTGAAACCGGGTTCTGCTCCTGGACACATGTTGACACCATAGACCTGACGCACCCGCTCAGGGGTGAGGACCTCAGACACCGGTCCTTGCGCCACCACATGCCCGGCATCCAGCAATAGGGCCTGATCAGCCCAGCGCAGGGCGTCAGCAAGATGATGCAATACCACCAACACAGCCATGCCTTCATCGGCCAGACGCCGTACCAAAGCAAAGAACTCCAGGGTATGAGCGATATCCAAGGACGCAGTCGGTTCATCCAGGACCAGACAGCGGGCCTGGGTGGCCAGGGCCCGGGCCACCAGCAGACGGGTCTGTTCACCGCCCGAACACGTGGCGAACGGTCGATTCTGGAGATGGCGACAGTCGGTAGCGGCCAGGGCCGCATCAACTGCCGCCCGATCCGCAGGACCCAGGCCAAACGCATCACCTCGGTGCGGATAGCGACCGAGTTCAACGACCTCTCGGGCACTCAGGGGCACAGACAGGCGACTCTGCTGGGGCACATAGGCGATGGCCCTGGCCCGGTCGGTAGGGGCCATACGAGTCAGGTCCTGGCCATGCAACAGCACCCTGCCCCGCGCGGCACACAACTGGAGCACCGCCCGGATCAGGGTCGTCTTGCCGGCCCCGTTGGGCCCCAGCAGAGCCAACACCTCGCCGACATGCAGACACATGTCGACATCACGGACAATATCCCAACCGGGAATGCCGGCCCGCAGACCCTCCACTGTCAGGACCACCGCGCTCATCGCAGGACCTCGGTCCGACGTTCGGCGAGTATCAACCACAGGAATACCGGCGCTCCGATCAAACCAGTGACCACTCCCAAGGGCATTTCACCCTGCGTGGGCAGAAGGCGCACAGCGATATCGCAGACCAATACGAACACCCCCCCGCCCAACGCTGCCATCGGCAGCAGACGACGATGGGTGACCCCGATCAGGCGGCGCAAGACATGCGGCACCACCAGGCCGACGAAGGCGATACCACCGCCAATCGCCACTGATCCGGCAACCAACAGGGTCACCCAGACCACGATCCAACGGCGCACCAAGGCCAGATCAATGCCCAAGCTGGCGGCCTCCTCCTCTCCACAGAGGAGGACGTCCAACTGCCGTCCCCAGGACCAGCCCATCAAGCCGCCACCGATGACCAGCGGCAAGACCATCAACAGCAAGGTGCCGTCGGTGGCATCCAGGCTGCCCATACTGAAGGCCATCAAGGCCCGGGCCAGTTCCCAATGATTGTGAGCCCAGGCCGAGACCGCCGCCCCCAGACCGGTGAACAACATCGACAACACCACCCCAGCCAACAAGACCGTCACCTGATCGCGACTGGCACGGGCCACCGCCAGGACCACCGCCAGGCTCATCAACCCGCCACCGATACATCCCATGGCCAACATGACCGATGGCGGCAAGGGCAGGGCTACGGTTCCGCCCACCAGGACCATCACCATGCCCCCCAGCAGGGCTCCGGCGTTGGTGCCGATGACCCCAGGATCTGCCAAGGGATTGCGAAACAGACCCTGCATCAGCACCCCGGCCATGGCCAGACCGCCACCCACCACCAGGGCCGCCGCCAGACGCAGGGCCCGCA
>SLQH01000343.1 GCA_007131555.1 Planctomycetota bacterium
CCTGCCCTGGCACCGGCCGCTGGGACCAGGCCATGTCCAAGGTCGACTTTTTCGCCCACCTGACCACCCATGCCTCGGAAATGAGTTTCTACGCGGATATCGTGCTGCCGGTGAACCATTGCATGTTCGAGGCCTGGGGCACTTTGGACAACTCCAGTAACGGGTATCGGTCCGTGAACCTGATGCAGCCGGCCATTGAGCGGCTCTGGGACACCAAGAGCATGGAAACGGAAATCCCCTGGCTTTTGGCCGAAAAGCTGGCCCAGCGCGGATTCGACAACCTGCTGCGCTACTATCAAGCCGTGGTGGACCCGGAAACCGGCAAAACGCCTACCAATGAAAAAGAATTCGAGCTGTACGCCATCAAGCACCTGACGCAGCACTTCTGGGATCCGACCCAGAGCAAGGGTGGCGACAAATTCTCCGGTTGGGAAGAGTTCGTGGAAGTCGGGGTCTGGAACTCCGATCCCTATGTGTACCAATCCCGGTGGAGCAACATGGGCACCAAGACCGGGAAGTTCGAATTCTACAGCGAGACCCTCAAACAGGCCCTGGCCGATCACGCCCAGCGCCACGACTGCGGCATCGATGACATCATGGAGTCGACCAACTATCTGGCCCGCGGCGAGCTGGCCTTTGTCCCGCATTACGAAGAACCGCTATTGCATGGCGACGAGCAGGACTACCCCCTGGTCTTCATCGACTCCAAGAGTCGCCTCAACCGCGAAGGCCGGGCTTCCAATACTACCTGGTATCAGGAGTTGCGCGATATTGACATTGGCGACGAAAAGTGGGGCGATGTCATCAAGATCCACCCCGACGATGCCCGCCGCCTGCGTCTGGCCGATGGCGACACAGTGCGGGTGATTTCTCCGGTGGGCGAGATCCGCTGCCGCCTCAAAGTATTCAAGGGCATGCGTCCTGGCACCGCCTGCAAAACCTTCGGCCAGGGGCACTGGGCCTTCGGCCACGTCGCCAGCGAACACTTCGATATCAAGCGCCCCCGCGGCGGTAACAACAACACCGTGATGCCGGCCGATTACGAACGTTTGAGCGGCAGCAGCGCCTTCTACGGCGTCTTCCGGGTGCGGATCGAACGGGTATGAACGGATGTGTGATCACTCAAAGCAGGTCGGAATGGAGCCACTGAAAGCACGCAAGGGTGACTGGGTATGATCCGTTGCGTCTTCTTTGGCAATAATCCGGGACATGTGAGTCTCCTACGCCGTACTTCTGACCGCTCTTGACCCCAAGGATCAACGTGATGGCAAAGATATATGGCATGGTCATCGATCTGCACCGCTGCACGGGCTGCGGGGCCTGCGCCCTGGCCTGCAAGACCGAAAACAACGTCCGTGATGGGCATTTCTGGTGCAACTACATCACCGAACTCAGCGGCGAGTTTCCGGATCTGCGTTACACCTACACCCCGACCTTCTGCAATCACTGCGGCCAGGCACCGTGTATTCCGGTCTGTCCGGTGACCCCGCACAAGGCCATCTTCAAAAACCCCGACGGGCTCACCCTGATGGATTCCGAGCGCTGCATCGGCTGCCAGGCCTGTCAGAAGGCTTGTCCCTATGGGGTGATCTACTTCAACGAGGACGAACCGCATCCCTTCTGGCGTAGCGAGGCCGGGCGCGATGTGACCGAGCGCACCGGCGCTGAGTACTTCCCCTACTACAATCCCAATCGGGCCACCACCTGGAATGGTACCGGGGTACGCACGCGCGGCGTGGTCGAAAAATGCTCCTTCTGCGACCATCGCCTGGAGGTTGGCAAGCGGCCCTTCTGCGCCGAGCGCTGCCCGGCCGAGGCCATCCACTTTGGTGATCTCAACGATCCCGCCAGCGACGTCAGTCAACTACTGCGTCAGCATCCCCAGGCCCGCCGCCTCAAGGAGGAGTCCGGCGCCGACCCCCGGGTTTATTACATTCGCTCCTACAACCGTCATGGGGCCGCGTCATGAGTGGGCCTGGGTTGGAACCGGCCGGTGAACTCTATATGTGGTTGGCGGCGGCCCTCGACCAGCCTGATATGGCCCTGTTGCATGCCGACTTCGCCGACTTAGGCCTGGTCGCGGCCCTGGACCTTGAGCCCGCTGCCGACCTGCCGGCCACCACGGCCCTGGCCGAGCAGCCCCCGGCTGACGACCAGTACCTGTTGGCCCTGCACCAAGAATACGCCCGCCTGTTCATTGGTCCGCCCCAAGCCCTGCTGCTGCCGTACGAATCCTGCGCCGAAGGCGAGCGCCAGCTGATGGGCCCCAGTAGTCTGGCAGTGCAGGAATTCTACGCTGCGGCCGGCATCCGCTTCGATCCCGATGTGTGCCAAGAGGCCCCCGACCACATCGTCGTTGAACTCCAGGCCCTAGCTCTGATCTGCACCGCCCCCGGCGACCACAGCTTCCGCCAACGCCGCGACCTGGAACGCCACTTCCTGCACCACCACCTCGGCCGCTGGGCCCCCAGCTTCGCTTCGCGCCTACGTGCCCTCAGTGAAGTCCCCTTGTATCTGGCGGTGGCGGAATTACTGGAATTGGTCGTGGCGCGTCGGGGTGGGGACGACTGACGTGGTGGCCTGATGCCCGGCAATCGGGTCTGACGCACAAGAAGAGAAGGAACAGAAATCATGCGGATCGTGATGGTACTGCTTGGCGTGCTGTGGATTGCCGTTGTCAGTGTTTTGGCCTATGTGGTGCCGGGTTACGTATCCGTATGGGCAGAGGAGGGTCGGGCACTGTCCCGGCCCATGGTGTGGCT
This sequence comes from Planctomycetota bacterium, assembly GCA_007131555.1. Lineage (GTDB taxonomy): Bacteria > Planctomycetota > UBA11346 > UBA11346 > UBA11346 > SLQH01. The sequence continues at coordinate 2,763 of SLQH01000343.1, forward strand.
TGTGGAAGCGTCCCACTTGGCGGGTCAATGGAATTGTACTAAGAAACCACTGTAGAGAGGGACATATTGGCCATGGTCTGATGGTGGTAACTGGTCGCCCCTCCCGCTGGCAGTCTTCGATCGTATGATGTATCTCTCACAGAGACACAAGGGCACGGAGGGAAGACCACTCGAAAGCCCTGGGAATCAGATGGTGTGCTTGCTTCTCTGTGTCTTTGTGCCTC
>SLQH01000280.1 GCA_007131555.1 Planctomycetota bacterium
GCCGCGACAGTGGCCATTGCAGGACGAACACCGAGCGATTTTTATTTGTTTGCCCTCATGATGAGATCAGGCATTATTTACGTCCCGCTGTTGATAATCATCTCAATAATCTACTTCGTTAAATCATACAGCACCAACGATACGCGTCATCACACACATCCCTTTTCATACCTTTTTCTCTTGATTTCAAGTAAATCTTATATGAAAATATTATCTGCCGTGATTGCTTCTTCCGTGGTCGCTGTCATGATCGCCATCCAATTTGGATAGGAGACATGAATACATGGTTTCTTCTGCTATGAATAACCTCGCAAGACGATTATTGATAGAAACCGCTTTCAACTACTAATCTCGCAAATATCGCGAATAAAATCCCCTTTCAACACGGTTACACCTCTTCTTGTATTCGCGTGATTCGTAGTTACCTTCTGCCTTTTAAAGGGCCGCCACACGCATGGCACCCGTCTGATATGACCCGAAGATTGCTCTCCAACCAACATCAATGTATGGTGATATATCAGCAGATCATCAGCGCAATTCCATTGCCCCCCCTACCCCACATCACAACGCATCAAGCGCTTCTTGCCGCAGCGCAGGACGATGGTTCCGTCGCTGACATCGGCAGCGGTCACCATCCGGGCGGGATCATCGACCACAGCGTCATGCAGGCGCACTCCGCCGCCCTGGACCAGTCGACGCCCTTCGCTGTTCGAGGCCCACAGGCCGGCCCGGCGGCCGAGGTCCAGCAAGCCGATGCCGGTCGCCAGTTCGGCCGCCGCCAGGGGCATATGGGGAATGCTATCGCCGCTCAGGTCCTGGCCTGCGAAGGCCCGCTGGGCATCGGCCCGACAGCGCTCGGCGGCCTCGGCCCCATGGATGAGGGTGGTCACCTCCACCGCTAGACGTTCCTTGGCGGCGTTCAGGGCCTGACCGTCAACCGCGCACAGGGCGTCGATCTCGGCCACCGGCAGGAAGGTGAAATAGCCCAGGAAGCGCCGGACATCGGCATCGGCGACATTGCGCCAGAACTGGTAGAAGTCGAAGACCGGGGTGCGCTGGGCATCCAGCCACACGTTGCCGGCCTCCGACTTGCCGAACTTGGTGCCATCGGCCTTCATCACCAAGGGAAAGGTCAGACCGGCCAGGGCGGCTCCAGCCAGGCGACGACCCAACTCGATACCCATGACGATGTTGCCCCACTGGTCCTGGCCGCCCATCTGCACGGTACAGCCCAGGCTGCGGTGCAGATGCAGGAAGTCATAGGCCTGCATGACCATGTAGTTGAACTCAAGGAAGGTGATGCCGCCGGATTCCATCCGTCCCTTGACGCTGTCCATCGACAGCATGCGATTGACGCTGAAGCAGGGCCCGACCTCACGCAGGAGCTCGATCCAGTTCTTGCCGGCCAGCCAGTCAGCATTGTTGACCAGCACGGCATCCTGAGGACCGTCACCAAAGCGCACCAAGCGTGCGATCTGGGCCTTGATAGCCTCGACATTGTCAGCGATCTCGCTGTGACTGAGCATCTGCCGCGAGGCCGTCTTGCCCGACGGATCGCCGACCAGGGCCGTGGCCCCGCCGACCAGGGCGACCGGACGATGGCCGCAACGTTGCAGCCAGGCCAGACCCATCACCGGCACCAGATGACCGACATGCAGGCTGTCGGCCGTGGGATCGAAGCCGACATAGACCGTGCAGGGTTCAGCCAGACGCTGGGCCGGTTCAACATCGGTGGCCTGGGCCAGCAGGCCCCGTTGGGCGAAGATCTCCACCACGTTGTCGGCCATGATCGACTCCATCCTGCGCACGGCGCACAAAAAAACCCGCCGCTGGAGGCGACGGGCTGCTGCTGCATACACGGGGCGGGACTCGAACCCGCACGAGGTATTATCCTCACTAGGCCCTCAACCTAGCGCGTCTGCCAATTCCGCCACCCGTGCTTGATGACGCCGTCCTTGTACGGCTCTTCGGCCGGGGGTCAATGCCCTTCCCGCGCCGGTGCCCCGGCTTGTCCCGCTGCCCAAGCCTGACACAATCCCCCCATGCACGACGCGCCAGACCACCGTTATCGCGCCCGAGGGGTGTCCTCCGGCAAGGCCGAGGTCCACGCTGCCATCCGCAGCCAGGACAAGGGCCTGTTCCCGGGAGCCTTCTGCAAGATCGTCCCCGATCTGCTGACCGGCGACGATGATCACTGCCTGATCATGCACGCCGATACCGCCGGTTCCAAGGCCTCCCTGGCCTATCTCGCCTGGCGCGAAGGCCTGGGCGATGACCTGTGGCAGGGCGTGGCCCAGGACGCCCTGGTGATGAACCTGGACGACTGCGCCTGCGTCGGAGCTTTGGGCCCGTACCTGGTCTGCAACACCATCGGCCGCCACGCCCGCCTGATTTCCGGTACCGCCATCACCGGGATCATCGCCGGCTACCAGCGGGTCTGCGACATGCTCGGCACTGAGGGCATCAACTGCATCCTCACCGGCGGTGAGACCGCCGACGTGGGCGATGTGGTCCGTACCGTCGATGTCGGCTGCACCGTCACCACCCGCCTGCGCCGCGACCAGGTCATCGATGCCAGCCACGCCCGGCCCGGCGATGTCATCATCGGCTTCTCCTCCACCGGGCAGGCCCGCTGGGAATCCCAGCCCAACGCCGGCATCGGCTCCAACGGCCTCACCAGCGCCCGCCACGACGCCCTCGGCCACGACTACGCCGCCCGCTACCCCGAGACCTACGCCCCCGATACCGATCCGGCGATGATCTACTGCGGCCCCCATCGTCTGGAAGACCCCCTCCCAGGCGCGGAGGACATGAGCATCGGCCAGGCCCTGCTCAGCCCGACCCGCACCTATCTGCCTCTGATCAAGACCCTGCTGGCCACCGTACCGCGCTCGGCGATACACGCCCTGATCCACTGCACCGGCGGCGGGCAGACCAAGATCGGCCATTTCGGGCGCCATCTGCGCTACATCAAGGATGAC
>SLQH01000415.1 GCA_007131555.1 Planctomycetota bacterium
TCCTGGCGGCGCACGATCTCGCGCCGCAACAAGGCGTTCTGCTCGTCGACCCGCTCAGCGTGGGCCCGGGCATCGGCAAGCAGTTCCTGGAGATCACCCTTGACCACTGCCAACGCTTCGTAGACACCGCTCAAGGCGTTATGGGGGATCTGCTCCGGTCCCAACTGGGCTTCATCAAAGATCATCGAGCCGATGACTCCCAGCAGATCATCGACCTGGGCCGCCGTGATCCGATCAGCCCCCACGCTGTGCCCGGCATCCTGCACGACGATGGCTGTCGAAGCGCTCTGATCGTCAACGGTGTCGCAGACCCGATCCATGGCTTGACGACGATCAGCCACGAACTCGACCTCGTACCCGATGATCGGTCGGGCCATGGCGATCAGGGACCGCAACCGGGTACCTGGGCTGATGACGTAGGCCCGCCCTGGACGCAAGCGCAGACGATCATGGAGCTTGCGCAGGCTGCCGGCAAGATGATGACGGGCACCCAAGGTGGCCCCGCTGACCTGGGAATAATCACCAATACGCAAAAAACCATCGGCCACGACAGCCCGATCCTTGAATATCAGCTCATAGGCCTGCAACAACGGTTCAATATCACGGTGCCGCAGATGTCCGCGAGCCGTCGAGATGATCAGGCGATCAGGCAGCACCTCATGTTCGATGGAAAACTCCGATCCGTGATAATTCCACCGCTCATCACGCAAATATCCTTCGACATCGTATAGTTCCCGTCGTTCCTCCTGTTCGCAGATCCGCCTGGCCCGCCGCAGGGCCTGGGCCTTGTCACAAGCAAAGGTGGTGGAAAAGGGCAGCGACAGACGACGATTGACGGCCCGCAGGACATTACGCAACAGCCACGGACAATCATGGACGATCAAGGCGATGGTCTGATCGGCCTGGGCTTGCAGCATCTCCTGCTGCTGGATGCGCTGGGAACGCGTCAATGAACCCTGTACTGCTCCACAATCAAGCACCTCCACCAGACGGCGACGAGCCCGACCAAGTACTTCGTCGAGAAACCTGGCTCGCTGCTCCTGATAACTGGCTATCGACCCCTCACGGATCGATCCTGAGAAATGAACATACAAGATGCGGCGGCCGATAAGGCTGAAGTCAGCCTGATACGAGCCCCCCAAACGTACGCCATGCCAGGTCACAGGGGCGTAGATGGGCTGTTCCGTCACCGGACAGACAAGCGGTCCGGGCGCAGAAATACGACGGGTGGCGATGTCATCCGTGTTCTCTGGGGCCGCAGAATCTTGTGATGCCGATCCCTCTGTCATGATGATCAGTCTAGGATCGGAACTGCCGCCTCAACCACCGTCAGGCAAAGCTTCGGCTGAAGGCCAGACCCGGCCATCGCGCATGAGGGCCGGCAGGCCGGGCCGGGCGGCGGTACCGCGCAGATCGCGCAGGTCGAGATCGGCGACCTGCCAGGCCTCCAAGGCGTGGGTGTAGCAGGCCGGCATGTCGCCCTGCCAGCGGATGTCGATGTCACGCAGACGGATCCGGCCGACCCGTTCCAGGTAGATCGCCGGCTGATCGCGCTGGACCAGGTTGCCCCAGTCGGTGATCGGACCGATCGGCTGGCCGCCCACCGGCACCAGATCCGGCGGACAGGGGCGGGGATCGCAGCGGTCGGCCGGCCACCGGGTGGTCTTGGCCAGTTCAAGACGGATGTCCTGCAAGACCAGATCATCCGGCTGCACCTGGTCGCAGCCCTGGATGTAGATGCCCTTCTCGCCCCGGGCCAGGATGTTGCGGAAGCGGACGTTGCGCAGGGGGCCCAGGGCCGCGCCGTGGGCCCGCGGCAGGGCGGTGACGTAGATCGGCTCGGCCTTGCCCCACCACTTGTCGTGGAACAACCGGGTCTCGACCACGATGTCACTGAACAGGATGTTCTCGATGGTGCCGGCATCGCGGTGACAGACGCCCAGGCCACGATTGGAGCCATAGACCACGCAGTTGCTGATCGTGACATCACGGATGTCATCGTGGGTCTCGGTGCCGATCTTGATGCCGCAGGAGGTCGAGATGATGGTGCAGTTGGTCACCGTGATGCGTTCGCAGGCGCTGAAGCGATCCCACTCCTTGCGGCACTTGATGACGATACCGTCGTCACCGGACTCGATGTGGCAGTTGCTGATGCGGACATTGCGGCAGCGGTCCGGGTCGATGCCGTCACAGTTGGGGACCTTGAGGTTGTTGCGGATGGTGATGCCGTCGATGACCACATCCTCGCAACCGACCGGATGGATGGCCCAGTCCGAGGTCTCGCGGATGGTGATGCCGGTGATCCGCACCCCGTGGCAGTTGATGAAGGCCAGGGCCCGCTGGCAGCCGGGCCGGGAATTGAAGCCCTCCGGCCGCTCCTCCTTCATGAACCGCACCGCCTGGCCATCGATGGTCCCCAGACCGGTGATCGCCACGTTGACGCAATCCTCGGCATTGATCCAGAAGCGACCGGTGGGCACCACCCGGAAACGGTCGACATCAGGAATCGCCAGCAGGGTGGCGCCAGCCTCGAGATGCAGCTCCACATGCGAACGCAGGAAGATCGACCCGCACAGATAGCGGCCTGGGGCCGGGACCACCACCCGGCCACCGCCGGCCGCCGCGCAGGCATCCAGGGCCGCCTGGATGGCAGCGGTCGCATCGCGCTCACCACAGCCGGGGGCATCGTGATCATGGAGACTGATGACGGGCATGACGTTCCTTTCAGATGAAATCCGGCTGTGGGCTTTAGGCTGGAGGCTTTAGGGTTGCTCTACAAAGCGATATAGACAGATTCGGGTTTTCACCCAGAAAGTGAACCGGTTGTGTCCGCGTATATCCGCTTGAAGAGCAACCCTATAACCCAAAGCCCATAGTCCAACTGCCGTTTTTAGGATCACCGGATCCTGAGCGTCGGCGTTCCCAGTCCAGCATCGCCTGCTTGAGCATGCTGGGGGCCGCCGCGCCCTGGAAGCCGCCCA
>SLQH01000285.1 GCA_007131555.1 Planctomycetota bacterium
CGGGGGGCGCCATGATCTCGATGTGACGAAAATAGTACATGTTCAAGAACAGGATGTCGCCGTTGTTGTTTTCGTAACCGTCTATGAGCCCTCTCCCTTGCGAGTCGCCGCCATAAGATCCCAGTCGTTTCCACGTCATTCGTTCACCATCCAGGCCTCTGAGGCGGGACAGATAGTGACGTTGTCCGGACGGATTGTGGCAGCGGATCGGTTTTTCCCTGGTTCCGAGAGCCGCCTCCTCGGCTGTGGCGATGGACAGGAAGCAGATCAAGATGCAGAGAACTGATCCTGTGTATGGGGCGTGCATGATGTGGTCCGCCGGTGGTGGGATGGGTGATGGAGAAGGTTGGTTCCAATATGCTGATCAATGATTGACATCAAGCACCAATCCCTATCAGGACCTGACCACCGTTTCTCACCGCCGCCGTGGCCCAGCCGCGCCGGTGGGCAGGGGGGTGCAGTGGGGTGGGGCGATGCGGCCGGCGCGCAGGTGGCGGTGGCCGAGGGCGGCGATCATGGCGGCGTTGTCGGCGCAGTGTTCGGGGCGCGGCAGCAGCAGAGTCAGGCCGTGGGCGGTGGCGTCCTCACTCAGGCGGCGGCGCAGGCCACGGTTGCAGGCTACGCCGCCGCCAACGGCGATGGTGCTGACCCCGCAGGCGCGGGCGGCCCGGATCAGCTTGCCGGCCAAGCAGTCGACCACCGCCGCCTGGAAGGAGGCGCAGGCATCGTTGATGCCCTGTTCATCGAGGCGCAGAGGGTCGCGGCCACGGGGGCCGCGCACGGCGTAGAGCAGGGCCGTCTTGAGGCCGGCGAAGCTCAGGCGCAGGTCGTCGTGGTGGAGCAGGCTGCGCGGCAGGTCGAGGGCCCGGGGGTCGCCGTGCTCGGCCCGACGGTCGATCGCCGGGCCACCAGGATAGCCCAGCTCAAGGGTCGCGGCGGCCTTGTCGAAGGCTTCGCCAGCGGCATCGTCGATGGTGCCGCCAAGCAGTTCGGCCTCGCCGGGGGCCGAGCAGCGGTAGAAGTGGCTGTGACCGCCGGAGGCGACCAGGGCCACCAGGGGATAGGGCACCTGGTCGCGTTCCAGGTGGACCGCCGCCAGATGGGCCTCGACATGATCGACGGTCAGCAGGGGCAGGCCGCGGCGGACGGCGATCATGGACGCGCAGGTGAAGCCGCACAGCAGGCTGCCCAGCAGGCCCGGCCAGGCGGCCACGGCGACCGCATCGATCGCCGTCAGATCGGTTCCGGCCTGGTCCAGGGCCTCGGCCACCAGGCCCGGCAGGGCGGCGACATGGCCCCGAGCGGCGATCTCGGGCACCACCCCGCCCCATTGGGCGAAGTCCTCGGCCTGGCTGGCCAGCGCGTGCGATAGGACCCGGTGGCCATCAGCCACCACTGCTGCCGCCACCTCGTCACAGCTGCTCTCGATGCCCAGGATCAAGGTCATGGCGGCATGACATCGCCATCGGGCGGCAGGGCAAGGGGCGATGGGGCGGGTCGATCTGCTGCTTGCACTGGCGGGGTATGTACTGTATAAGACTTGGCAGGGCGTGGGGCCATCCCGGTCTGGCCCAGGAGCTTGCCATGCGCTTGAACATGATCCTGCTGGCGTTGTCGTTGCTGGGCAGCCTGGCCATGGCTGAAGACGGCGGGGCGCCTGTGCTGCGGCGTGGCTTCAACGATCTGCGCTTGGGGCTGGCCACCCAGGGGCTTGAGTACGAGGTCGAGGCCCGCATTGTTGCTGGCGGGTCGAGCCTTGATCTGGGCAGTGTCACTGATGATTGGGACTCGTCCGGATCGGTGACACTGACCTATGTCGGCTCCCGGTCAGTGGGACCCAATGCCTGGGGGATGATCTACGGAGGCGGGCTGGCCTTTACCGGCAGTTCCCTGCGTGAAGGTGGTGAACGCACCAGTCTGGGCATCGTCAGCCTGCGTGGTCATCTGGGTGCCGGTTATGGTATCTCGCCCCAACTGCATTTGGAGATCCTGCCGTTCATCGGTTTGGGGGTGGCAGAACTGGTATTCGATGACGACGATGTCGGCCAACGAGTGTCCTCCGATGGCTATGCCGTTGAGGCGGGGCTTGATTTCGGCATGTACTACACCTTCGATAATGGTCTGCAGTTGGGTGGGACCCTGGGTATGATCAGTTCGCGGGCTAGTTTCAGCGAAGAGTTCATTGCCGGCAGCACCCTGGATGTCGATATCGACAGCAGTGTCTGGCGCGTCGCTCTGAGTGTCGGCTACCGCTTCTGAGGCTTGGCGTGATCAGCTCTGCCGATGAATGAGCGCGTCTGGCGGCATGGGTTTCGTTTGCCGTGACTGGGCGTCGGGCAGTTGAAGCGATCAGCAATCAGGTACTGGGCCTGCGAGGCCAGGAGCTTGCGGGACTGCCCCGCCGCCGCCGGCAGCGGGTCGAGGACGTGGATCTCGATCTGCAGGGATGAGACCTGCAGCAGTCGCCACAGATGGGGCATGAAGCGCATGTCTCCGTACCAGCAGACGCGATCGCGTTGACGACCGGTGAAGGGTCGGCCATCAACCGTCACGTAGCGGATGCACAGGGGGCGGACCGGGCAGGCGGCGGTGGCGGCGCTGGAGAAGAAGGCCGGCTTGAAGGGGAGGACCGTGGAGCCGTCGCTACTGGTGGCCTCAGGGAAGACGGCTACCGGGGCATGGTGCAGGTGGGCCGCCAGGTCGTCGGCATCACGGCGCGCGGCCCGTGGGTTGCGGCGATCGGTGAACAGACAACCGGCGCGGCGGGCCACGCCACCCAGCAGGCGGCTGCGGGCCACGTCCTGGGAGGTGATGAAGCGCATCGGGGCCAGGGCCATCAGCACCAGGGGATCGATGTAGGACAGGTGGTTGGCGACGTACAGACCGTTGCCGTGCAGGCCGTCACGCCGTCCGCAGATGCGGACCCGCCAGCCCAGGATGCGGTTGAGCAGATGGCAGTAACGACGGGC
>SLQH01000563.1 GCA_007131555.1 Planctomycetota bacterium
CGACGATGGCTGCCGTGGGCCCTGGCCCGGCGAGGATCTCCTCGATCGCCGGGGCGCTGTCGATGGCCTGCTTGGCCCCCAGGCTGCACACCTTGACACAGTTGCCGCAGACGATGCAGCGTTCCGGCACGATCTCGGCCTGGCCATCGACGATACGAATGGCCTTGGCCGGGCACTCCCGCACGCAGGTGTAGCAGATGCGGCAGCGCTCGTCCTCGGTGCGGATGAAGGCCTGGCGGTTGGCCGGGACCATGCCTTACTCCCGGGCGTGGTAATGGGTATGCAGGAGTTCGTGGCTGCGATGGCCGTTGGGCTGCCCCAGGTAATGGTCGTACAGGTGCTTGACCGACACGTTCTGGTGCGAGGTGCGCAGCGTTGCGTCGCGGTCGATGGTGTACAACGAGCGCATCCGATTGCGCACGCCCTCCTCATCGGTGTCGAAGGGCTGGCCGCCACCGCCCACGCAGCCGCCGGGGCAGGTCATGACTTCGATGAAGTGGAGATCGTCGCGCCCGGCCTTGATCTGTTCCAGCAGGTCGGCAGCGTTGCCCAGACCGTTGCACACCGCCACCCCTACGGTGGTGCCGTCGATGTCCAGATGGGCCTCCTTGATCCCGTCCAGGCCACGCATCGCCTGGACCTTCAGCTCCTCCAGCTCGCGTCCGGTGATGAGATGGTAGGCGGTGCGGATAGCGGCCTCCATCACTCCGCCGGTAGCCCCGAAGAGCTTGCCGGCCGAGCTCCGCTCACCGAAGGGCAGGTCGGCCTCTTCGCTGGGCATGTCGGCCAGATTGAGGCCGGCCGAGCGAATCATCCGGGCCAGCTCGCGGGTGCTGAGCACGGCATCGATGTCGGGAATATTGTCGTGGCCCATCTCGGGACGGTTGGCCTCGAACTTTTTGGCCGTGCAGGGCATGATCGAGACCGAGTAGATCTTCTCACGCGGGACCTTGAGGACCTCCTGGGCGAAGTAGCTCTTGATCACCGCGCCCAGCATCTGCTGTGGACTCTTGCAGGTAGACAGATTGGGGATGAACTCCGGATGGAAATGTTCGACGTACTTGATCCAGCCTGGCGAACAGCTGGTGAACATCGGCAGCGCCCCACCGCCGGTGACCCGGCCCACCAGCTCGGTGGCTTCTTCCATGATGGTCAGGTCGGCCGAGAACGAGGTGTCGAAGACGTAGTTGAAGCCCATCCGCCGCAGGGCGGCGGTCATCATGCCGATCACATCGCTGCCCGGCTTGAGGCCGAACTCCTCGCCCAGGGTGACCGACACCGCCGGGGCGTGCTGGACGACCACGATCTTGTCGGGATCGTTGAGGGCCGCGAGGACATCTTTGATATAGGCCTGCTCGCGCAAGGCCCCGGTTGGGCAGGCGATGATACACTGGCCGCAGTTGACGCAGTTGGAGGTGTTGAGGCCCTGGTTGAACGCGGTGCCGACGGTGGCCGTCGAACCGCGGCCGACGAAGTCGATGGCCGCGACCTTCTGGACCTCTTCGCAGACCCGGACGCATTTGCCGCACAGGATGCATTTGGCCGGATCGCGGATCAGCGAGGGGCTGGAGGTGTCCATCTTGTAGGTGCTCTTGACGCCCTGGTAGCGGCGCTCGCGCACGGCGTGTTCTTCGGCCAGTTCTTGCAGTTGGCAAGCGCCGTTGCGGACACAGTACAGACAGTCGTCGGGATGGTCGGCCAGCAGCAGTTCGACGATGGTCTTGCGGGCTCGCAAGGCCCGCGGGCTGTGGGTCTGGATCTTCATGCCGGCGCTGACCGGGAAGGCGCAGCTGGGCACCAGGCCCCGGCCGCCTTCGATTTCGACCACGCACATCCGGCAGGCTCCCGAAGGGAAGCGGTCCTTCATGTGGCACAGGGTCGGGACGTGGATGCCCTCGCGGCGCAGGGCGTCGAGCAGCATCTCGCCGTCCTTGGCTTCGATGGCGCGGTTGTTGACCTCGATCTGGACCATGGGAGTCACTCCTTGACCACGGCGTCGAAGCGGCAGGCCTCAAGACAGGCCCCGCAGGCGATGCAGCGGTCTTCGATGATGTAGTGGGGGGCCTTGCGGGCGCCCTTGATGGCACCGGTGGGGCACTTGCGGGCGCAGGCGGTGCAGCCGATGCACTTGTCCTCAAGGATGCGGTAGGTCAGCAGTTCGGTGCAGACCCCGGCTGGGCACTTGCGCTCAAAGATATGGGCCTCGTACTCGTCGCGGAAGAAGCGCAGAGTCGAGAGCACCGGGTTGGGAGCGGTCTGGCCCAGGCCGCACAGGCTGGTGTCGCAGATCACCTCGGCCAGGCGCTTGAGGTACATCACGCTGCGGAAACGGTCGAGGGCGTCGTTGCCCTGCTCCTTGCCGCGGCCGCCGGTGATGCGCTCCAGGGTCTCAAGCATGCGCCGGGTGCCTTCCCGGCAGGGGACGCACTTGCCGCAGCTCTCACGCTGGATGAAGTCCATGAAGAACTTGGCCACATCGACCATGCAGGTGTCTTCATCCATCACCACCAGGCCGCCGGACCCCATCATCGCCCCGACGGTCTTGAGGGTCTCGTAGTCAACCTCGATGTCGAGATGCTCTTCGGGGATGCAACCGCCGGAAGGGCCGCCGATCTGGGTCGACTTGTAGCGCTTGCCGTCGGGGATGCCGCCGCCGATGGTGAAGATGATGTCGCGCACCTTGGTGCCCATGGCCACTTCCACGAGGCCGGTCAGGGCCACGTTGCCCGACAGGGCGAAGACCTTGGTGCCCTTGCTGGTGGCGGTGCCGACGGCGTTGAACCACTCGGCGCCCCGGGTGACGATGGGCGGCAGGTTGGCCAGGGTCTCGACGTTGTTGATGCAGGTCGGCTTGCCGAACAGGCCCTTGACGGCCGGGAAAGGCGGTTTCGGGCGCGGTTCGCCGCGTTTGCCCTCGATGGAATGCATCAACGCTGTTTCCTCGCCGCAGACGAAAG
>SLQH01000218.1 GCA_007131555.1 Planctomycetota bacterium
CATGACGATGGTCTCCTGTGGGCAGGACCAGGCCCCGTGTCGGGGCTGGCCACTATGGTTAACACCGGCATTCTGCCGATGGGAGACCGTCGTCAATTTTAACAATCTATGGGACGCTTCCATTTCCTGTACGACTATGGCTATCCGCTTGGTATCAAGACTGGCAGCTGCCTGCTCCATGGCCTTGAATATGAAATGGATGTCATCAACACCATAGCTGAAGGGTACTCCGCTACAGTCTATCAGCTTGCGGGCTATGCCCTTGCCCCGTTGTTGACGTTGGGCAACAGTGATCTCATACAGGATTTCTGTCGTGGTGGCACTGCCTATTGCCACCACGTGGATGATGTTGTTGGGGATATCAGCAATGACATGAAATGGCATAGCAACAACTTAGGCCTGAAAAGGATGAGCAGCTACCAGTATTACTATGGGTTGAGACAGACCACCATCATTGTTTTCAGGCATCGATCATCTCGATCCTGCTGTCGGATGTCGATGCAGCCGTGGCATTCCTCCATCTGTACGCATGATCGGCAACTGCGGAACAGCGTTGTCTACATAGGCATGATTCGGCGGAATGCTTGAAAAGACCCGATCATCCGTGGGAAGAAATCCTTCGGTTGACAAGCGCGGATGGCGAATGCGCATGGTTGTCGGTATGCCATAGATGATGGGAACCCCGAATCCTCCATGCTGCTGCCAACGCCGCCGCATGGCAATCTGTTGACGTTCATCAAAAGGATCCGGACCATGGCTACTGATATCCTGCCAGCGTTTGGAGGCCTGGGCTCTTTGACTGACCGTACCTGATTCGCCAATATAGTCTTCATTGCGTGACATGTCCTCGCGCAGTGACTCCAAGGACCGTCGGGCATCATCGGTCATGGTCTCACCATGTTCGGCAAGAATGGCATCTATGGACGCTACGGTATCATCACGTGAGACCAGGGTTGCCAGACCACTTTCTGTTGCCCCCCCCACGGTGGCCTGCATCATATTGGCACCAGCCAGTTCGGCGGCAGCGGCAGGGTTGGCTGCTATGCGCAACAGCCCTATGCACCCTGAGGTGATCAGGACTACTGACAGTAGGAGAACCAAGAGAGCCCACTTCATCGCCATACCATGACTCTAACGACACAGGATTGTAAAGAAAAGGGGTGAACAGCCCTTGTGTGACATGATGAAAACGTTGATGAAAACCTGTCGGTAAACCCCACTTCTCGACAGGCACCCGGGGGTATTCAACGCAGCTTGACAGAGCTGGTCACCCATTCCCTGGGCAGTGATGAAGACAAGCTAGTTACTGTCTGAGACAACGATCTATCAACAGTGTTTTGATCGTAGCTAAATGCTCTTTGTAAGGTAGTATAGCTTGTTTTTGACGGATTTGACCTGGGTAGAAGAAGCACTAGATAAAGACATAATCAATATCCTATTGAAGATCAGATAAGACCTTGATGAGGGCATCATAGCCTGCTTGCCAAGACGACCATGAGACGCTATAAGAAAGCCACAACGCGCCAGGAACCGGGTCAAATCCGCTCCTGATCAGCTGGCGCCGTATCGCACGAGGTTACGATATGGAACAGAACAGCAGTACCACCCTGCATATACGCTGTGATCGAGAGGATCTCCTTGCAAGTCTGCAGGTTGCGGCAACTGTTGTTCCCAGTAACAGTGCTCGTCCGATCCTGACCAATATCCTGTTCAGGGCCTCAGATGATCATATTGAGATCCTGGCGACGGATTCCCAAATAGGCCTGCGCATCGTCATTCGGCGCCTGGAGGCCTTGCAGCCGGGTGAAGCGATCGTTCCTGTCAAGCAGTTGCTGTCGATATTGAAGGAATCGTCCTCGAATCATGTCGAGTTGCAGGTCAATCACAGCGCAGAAGGGCGCAGTCTGCTGCACATCATCCTCCATGATGGGCGTTATACGATCGGGACGGTGATCGGAGATACCTTCCCGGAGATCAGTCCGTTTCCTGACCATTCAGAGCAGCGGGTAGTGATTCCTGGTGGTGAATGTGAACGCATGATCCGCAAAACCGCCTTTGCCATGGACAAGGATCGCAGTTCGGTCGTCTTGAGCGGCTTGTTCTTCATGGTTGAAGAGGGAGCCTGCGTCATGACCGGCACCGATGGCAAGGTGCTCAGTGAAGCAATCCTTGATTGCAACCAGTTCCAAGACAGTTTTCATGCTGTCCTACCACCATCTACAGTCCAGCATCTACAACGGATATTGCAGCAGGATGGCAGCGGCGATGTGGAACTGATGATTGATCGCAAGGTGGTGTTCATCCGTACCACCATCAAGAACAATGATCGCGATGGCATAGGCAGTATCCAGATTGAGATTACCAGTCGCTTGGTGGAAGGGGTCTACCCTTCCTATCGCAATGTGCTCCCTCGAGACCCGAATGCCACCATCACCTTCGATCGCGAAGCCTTGCTGAGCGCTGTGCGACGCACGGCCTTGATGGTTGATGGTACCACCAAGGGTGTGGTCATTGATGCACATGATGATCGGGCGATCCTGCGTAACATGGTGGTGACCGGAGGAAACGCCGAGATTCCAGTTGCGTGTACTGTTACAGGAGAAACCAGGAGGATTGGACTGAATGCCAACAATCTCTTGAATATCCTGCGCATCTACGAACGCGATACGGTCAGCATCGAATTGAACCGTGACGGCAAGGGCATGATCTTACGTGAACCAGGCATGACGTATCTGATCATGCCGATATCGCCACCCAAGGAATCCTGATCTGTCGCTCGCCACGCATGGTCCAATGATCCGGGTGGTTGTTGTCCTGCTGCTATGACGACTTTGTATCGGCAAAGACCTCTGGTGTGTGAACACGGAATATAATGTGTCTGGCATAGTAGAACATCGTCTCGATGGTCAGGAACAAGCCTGGAGTGATGGTCTGGCAGTGGTTGACCGTCTACGGGAAGGCGGATTCAAGGCGTATCTGGTTGGGGGTTGTGTCCGGGATCGATTACTGGGTGTCCCAGTGCATGATGTTGATGTGGCCACCTCAGCCAGTCCCGAACAGGTTGGCGAGCTGTTTCCCCGTCATGTCGATGTTGGTCGGCAGTTTGGCGTCATGGTGGTCATCTTGGCAGCCGGACGTCATATCGAGGTCGCCAGTCTGCGCAGTGATGGTGCATATGTAGATGGCCGTCATCCGCAATCCATCGCCTTGATGAGCGTTGATGAACGCGACGATGTCCAACGACGTGATTTCACCATCAATGCCTTGCTCTACGATCCCCAGACGGCAACGATCCACGACCATGTCGGAGGATTGGCAGATCTGGAAAAACGGATTTTGCGGGTGGTGGGCACTCCTCATCAACGTCTTGAGGAAGATCGCCTGCGAATCCTGCGTGGTCTGCGCTTTACTGCACGCTACGGATTGCATATCGAGCCATCGACCTGGCAGGCGATGCAATCAGTGGCCATGGTTGGCATCAGTCGGGAGCGCATCATCGAGGAATGGACCAAGGCCTTTAATCATAATAGTCGCAGTTATTGGTGGTCTTTGGTCATCAGTAGTGGTCATCTCCACGATCTCAGTCCGGTGGCGGTCAGCAATCCAGACCTTGAGGCCCAACTGACCGCCTTGGATACCGATGGAGTCCTTGATTGCCAGGCAGCCTTGGCCTTGTGCTGGCATCATGTGCCATCTCGGCCACGGCGGCTGCATCTCAAAAACGAACCGATATCGCGTCAGCTCCGTGAGACGATCGTGTTTGTCGCCGATCAGCTGGATGCCGGTTCACCACAAGAGGAACATGCCTGTCGGGCGCTGATCGAACACGAGGCTTTCCAAGTCGTGCTGCGGGCATGGCAGGTCTGCGGTATGGCGCCATCGGAACTGGCCCAGTGGCAGCATCGGTGGCAGCAATGGCAGCAGACAGCCCCAGTGATCGCGGCCCAGGATCTGATGGCCTGCGGTTATCAACCGGGACCACAACTCGGTGCCGCGTTGCGGGCCGTGGCTGATGCCCAGTGTGCTGGTCGGGTGATCAGCCGCCAGGATGCCCTGGATCTGGCACTGCGGGACTTTCCCGTTTTGTGAAAGGCGCGTGACACAGCGTTGACCGTCCTCCGGTCGTCGCTAGAGTGCCTCTCCGGCCGGAACAGCCCGGCCATCAACCCTCACGCTTCCTTCACAGACACCAGACCGGGGACACCATGAGCACGCGATACGTCTATTCCTTTGGCAACGGCAGCGCTGATGGCAAGGCCAGCATGAAGGCCTTGCTGGGTGGCAAGGGAGCCAACCTGGCTGACATGTCGCAGATGGGTCTGCCGGTGCCGCCGGGATTCACCATCACCACCGAGGCCTGCGCCGCCTATGATGCCGGTGGCAAGGTCTTCCCCGCAGGTCTTGATGCCCAGATCGATGAGGGTCTGGCCCGCCTGGAGCAGGTCTCCGGCAAGACCTTCGGCCATGGCAGCAACCCCCTGCTGGTCTCGGTACGCTCCGGGGCCGCCCAGTCGATGCCGGGCATGATGGACACGGTCCTCAACCTGGGCCTCAACGACCAGACCCTGGCCGCCCTGATCAGCCTGACCGGCAACGAACGCTTCGCCTGGGATGCCTACCGCCGCTTCATCCAGATGTTCGGTGACGTGGTCCTGGATCTCGACCACGATGCATTCGAGCACGCCCTGCAGACGGTCAAGAACACCCGTGGCGTCACCCTGGACACCGAGCTGGATGTTGACGGCCTCAAGGAGGTGGTCGAGGCCTACCGCCAGGTCTACGCCCGTGGCAAGCAGGTCTTCCCCCAGGACGCCCGCCAGCAGCTGGCCCTGTCGATCGAGGCCGTGTTCCGCAGCTGGAACAACCCTCGGGCCGAGAAGTACCGCCAGCTCAACGACATCCGTGGCCTGCTGGGCACTGCGGTCAATGTCCAGATGATGGTGTTCGGCAACATGGGCGAGGATTCCGGCACCGGCGTGGCCTTCACCCGCAATCCCTCGACCGGCGAGAACCGGTTCTACGGTGAATATCTGATGAATGCCCAGGGCGAGGACGTGGTCGCCGGCATCCGCACGCCGGAGCCGATCGATACCCTGGAACGGGTCGATCCGGCGGCCTATACCCAGCTGGTCCAGATCCGCGACACCCTGGAACGTCATTACAACGACATGCAGGATATCGAGTTCACCATCGAACGCGGTCGCCTGTACATGCTCCAGACCCGCAACGGCAAGCGCACTGCTCCCGCCGCCCTGCGCATCGCCACCGAGATGGTGACCGAGGGCTGCATCGATCGTGATACGGCCATCATGCGCATCGACGCCAAGACCCTCGACCAGCTCCTCCACCCGACCTTCGATCCCATTGGCGAAGAGCGGGCCACGGTTTTCGCCCGGGGCCTCCCAGCCTCTCCCGGTGCCGCCAGCGGCATGGTGGTGTTCAGCGCTGCCGAGGCCGAGGCCTGGTCGATCGCCGGCAAGTCGGTCATCCTGTGCCGGACCGAGACCAGCCCCGAGGACATCGGCGGCATGGATGCTGCCAAGGGCATCGTCACCAGCCGCGGTGGCATGACCTCACATGCCGCGGTGGTGGCTCGGGGCATGGGGCGCTGCTGCGTGGCCGGGGCTGGCGACATCGTCATGGACTACAAGACCAAGACCATGACCGCCGCCGGGGTGACCATCCGCGAGGGAGATTGGATCAGCCTCAACGGCTCGACCGGCACCATCTATCTCGATCAGGTGCCGACCGTGGCCCCGGAGATGAGCGGTCCCTTCGCCGAACTGATGGCCTGGGCCGACGAGCGCCGCCGCCTGCGGGTGCGCACCAATGCCGACACCCCGCAGGACGCGGCGGTGGCGGTGGGCTTCGGAGCCGAAGGCATCGGCCTGTGCCGGACCGAGCACATGTTCTTCCAGGACCAGCGCATCACCCTGTTCCGCAAGCTGATCCTGGTCGCCGAGGCGGTGATGAAGCTCAAGGAGCGCCATGGCGAGCAGGACCTGGACCGCTTGGTCAAGCTGGTGCGCGGTGACAAGCCTGCCGCCCGGGCCGTGCGCCAGTATCGCGAGGCCCTCGACGGTCTGCTGCCCCTCCAGCGTGATGATTTCATCGGCATCTTCCGGGCTCTGGAAGGCCGGCCCTGCACCATCCGCCTGCTCGATCCCCCCCTGCATGAATTCCTGCCCCACGATAATCTCGGTCAGCGCGAGATGGCCCGCCAGATGGGCGTCAAGGCCCAGGCCATCAAGGCCCTGGTCGACGAACTGCACGAATTCAACCCCATGCTCGGCCATCGCGGCTGTCGCCTGGGCATCGCCTACCCCGAGGTCACGGCGATGCAGACCCGGGCCATCTGTGAGGCCGTCCTGACCGTCGAAGGGGCCGCCGCTGAGATCATGATTCCTCTCATCGGTGATGTCCGCGAACTGCAGGACCAGCGCGCGGTGATTGAACGGACCATCGCCGCCGTGGCCAGCGAACGCGGTGTCCCGGCCCCGATGATCAGCATCGGCACCATGATCGAGGTCCCCCGGGCGGCCCTGACCGCCGACCGCATCGCCGCCCATGCCGACTTCTTCAGCTTCGGCACCAACGATCTCACCCAGATGTGCTGCGGCTTCTCACGCGATGACGCGGCCAGCTTCCTGGGCGAGTACGTCCGCAAGGGTATCTACGACTACGATCCCTTCCAGGTCCTCGACCAGGAAGGCGTCGGTCGCCTGGTCGAGATGGCCGTGGGCCTCGGCCGCCAGACCAAGCCCGACATCAAGATGGGCATCTGCGGCGAGCACGGTGGCGATCCCAAGTCGGTGGCCTTCTGCCACGACAGCGGCCTCGACTACGTCAGTTGCTCCCCCTTCCGGGTGCCCATCGCCCGCCTGGCTGCCGCCCAGGCGGTCATCGTGGCGTCCCGGCGCTGACCCGATCTCACGCCAAGCCCCTGCGGGCGGCGAAGCAGGATCGATCTCCCCCCGGGAGCGCCGGTCTCCGTACCGGCCTCTTCCTTTGCGATCTTGGCGGTCTTGAGCGAAGCGGGCGTGAAATCTTCCGGAAGGGTTTCACGCAGAGATCGCCAAGGCCCTGCGGGCGGCATGGCATCATATCGACCCTGGTCGCACAGCCAGGGTCCGGCGGGCCAGGTCGAGGATTGCGGCGCGGGCCTGCGGGTGGGCGTAGGTCTGCTCGCTGTCGTGACGGATGCCAGGCAAGGTCACCAGACGGCGATCGACACCATGACGGCTGAGGGCCTCGTACAGGCGCTGGGCGTGCTCCACCGTCACCAGGATGTCCTGGCGGCCGTGGATGATGACGAAGGGCGGGGCGTCGGGGTGGACATGCCGCACCGGGCTGGCCTCCAGGGCGATGGCCTGGGCCTGGGCGTCGCGGGTCGGATCGCCGCCGACGAGATCGGTCAGGGGCTCACGCCCGGCGGCGGTCATGCCATTGAGATCGCTAGGGCCCATCACCGGGGCGCAGCCTTGGACCCGTATTGAACCAGCCGCCCAGCGCTCATCGCGAAAACGATCATCATCCCCAGTCAAGGCCACCAGGGCGGCGAGATGTCCTCCGGCTGAGTCACCGGTCACGATCCGACGGCAGCGATCCAGTCCGAGATCATGGCCATGCAGGTCAAGAAAGCGCAGTCCGGCACCGACATCGCGCACCAGAGCCGGATAAGGCGCTACCCGCACCGTTCGATACTCGATCCCACACACTGCCACACCGTGTTCAGTCAACCACAACAGTCGATCCATGCCCTTCAGGCCCATTCGTGACCAGCCCCCGCCGGGAATCCATATCACGTGCGGCCAGTGGCGACAGGCGCCGTCAGGGATGGCGATGCGCACCTGCAGCCGACAGCCGGCATCGTCATGGAAGACACGCAGTGATTGGCTGGGCATGGCAGAACAATAGGCCAGCATCCAGGTCATCATAGCCTGAGTTCCATGGGCTCACCTGAGAGCACTGGGCCTTGGCCGGCGCTTGGTGAAAGCCCGCATCTGTCTATATCGCCTTTTACAGCAACCCTATAGCCTCCAACCTAAAGTCTCCAGCCGGATTGAGACCCATGCCTTGAAGCCGAGTGTGCAGATGAGCCTCCGTGGGCACCGCAGGCTTGCAGTGTCGTTTTTGGGAAGGCGCGTTATGGTTCCTGCACAATGAGCAGCCATCTGCAACCGGTCACACCATCGCTGTCGCACGTCGCACGACGCCGGGACACGGTGCGCCGTCTGATCATCCTGTTGTGGCTGGTCCTGGCGGTGAATGTCATCGGCACAATCGGCTACATGCTGCTGGAGAGCTATCGGCTGGTGGAAGCTCTGTATATGACCGCACCTGCCTGGAGAATCAATCATGGTCCATGATGGCCCTTTCTTGGAGATCGCCCTGATCCTGGGTCTGGCCACGGCCCTGGCGATGGTCGGCCAGAAACTGCGCCAACCCCTACTGATCATGTTTCTGACCACCGGCATCCTGGCCGGGCCATCGGTGCTGGGGATCGTCCAGAGCTATGAGCAGATCGACCTTCTGGCCCATATCGGCATCGCTCTGCTGCTGTTCATCGTCGGCCTCAAACTGGACCTGCACTTGATCCGCACCACCGGTCCGGTGGCCCTGGCCACCGGTCTGGGCCAGATCATCTTCACCTCAGTGATTGGTTTTGGCATCGCCCTGGCCCTGGGCCTGGACCTGCTCAACGCCGCCTATCTGGCCGTGGCCCTGACCTTCTCCAGCACCATCATCATCGTCAAGCTGCTGTCCGACAAGAAGGAGATCGACTCGCTGCACGGCCAGATCGCCCTGGGCTTCCTGATCGTCCAGGACATCGCCGCCATCATTGCCCTGGTCACCCTGACCACCATCGGCTCGGCCAGCGCCGAGAGTGATGGCTCGCTGCTGATCGCCGCCCTG
The DNA here is from genome assembly GCA_007131555.1 of Planctomycetota bacterium. Lineage (GTDB taxonomy): Bacteria > Planctomycetota > UBA11346 > UBA11346 > UBA11346 > SLQH01. The sequence continues at coordinate 8,917 of SLQH01000218.1, forward strand.
ACCATGGCCGGCAAGGGCATCGGCCTGCTGCTGGGCATCGGCCTGCTGATGCGCTACGTCATCCCCCATCTGGTCCAGCGCCTGGCCCATTCCCTCGAACTGCTGACCCTCTTCGCCGTGGCCTGGGCGGTGCTGCTGGCCGCCCTCAGCGACCAGATGGGCTTCAGCAAGGAGGTCGGAGCCTTCCTGGCCGGGATCTCCCTGGCCTCGACCGCCTATCGCGATGCCATCGGTGCCCGCCTGACCAGCCTGCGTGACTTTCTGCTGCTGTTCTTCTTCATCGACCTGGGAGCCCGCCTCGACTGGTCGATGGTCGGAGCCCAGATCCCGTCGGCCCTGATCCTGTCGGCCTTCGTCCTCATCGGCAATCCGATCGTTGTTCTCATTATCATGGGCATCATGGGCTACCGCCGTCGCACCGGCTTCCTGGCCGGCCTGACCGTGGCCCAGATCAGCGAATTCTCCCTGATCGTCGCCGCCCTCGGTCTGGCCCTGGGCCATATCAGCCCTGAAACCATGGGCCTCGTCACCCTGGTCGGAGTGGCGACCATCTTCCTGTCAACCTACATGATCCTTTACTCTGGACCCTTGTACCGGCTCCTGGCCAATGTTCTGCGCATTTTCGAACGACATCACCCCTTCCGCGAAGCCGCCGAAGACCAGGTCGGTAGCGTTGAAACCATTGATGTGATCGTAGTCGGTCTTGGCAACTACGGCCAGGGTCTGGTGGAAGACTTGTTGCGTCGCGGTAAGACTCTGCTGGGTGTGGACTTTGATCCGGTTGCCCTGACCCGTTGGCGAAAACGCGGCATCGCGGTTCTGTACGGCGATGTTGCCGACCCCGACATGCACGAGCAACTACCCCTGCAACGCTGCCGTTGGGTGGTATCGACGGTCCGCTCACGGGCCCTGAACATGGCCCTGATCCAGGGTCTGGTCGCTCAGGGCTACACCGGCCGGGTGGCCCTGACGGCTTCCGACAACGAGGAAGCCGAGACCTATCAGACCAACGGTGCCCATCTCGTCCTTCGACCCTTTGCCGATGCCACTGAACAGGCAGCTGACGCCCTGACCTATGCCATGGACTACCTGCCGACAGCGGTCAACTGGCCGATCGCCTTCCTGGAGGTACGGATCCGTTCGGATGCCGCCATCGCCGGCCAAGCCATCCGTGACATCCCCCTGCGTTCAGTGGCCGGGGTATCGGTCCTGGCCGTCAGCCGTGGTGGCCGCCTGGACTACGACCCGGCCCCCCAGACCCAGGTCTTTCCCGGCGACCGCCTGCTCATCATGGGACCGGCCAACGGTCTCAAGGAGGCCGAGAAGATCCTCCACCAGCATGCTGCCGCCACCGCCCCGGATGATGGCGACCGATTCGATATCGCCGAGATCGCCGTAGCCGATGACTCGCCCATGGCCGGCCACAGCCTCGCCGATCTCCAGTTCCGCCAACGCTACGGCGTCACCCTGATCGGCATCCGCCGGGGCCAGGATCAGATCACCACCATCAACCCGGCCGACCCGGTCATGGCTGGCGACCGTCTGATCGTCATCGGCGCCAGCCACGCCATCGCCAGCCTGCGAAAGCAGGTGCCGATGACCAGCGATCCAGACCAGAGCGATGATCAGGAAGGCTGAGGACATCAGCGGGGTGTAACGACTCAGGACCGAAGGACCTGAGTCGTTACGGTGCTCTTACAACACCCAATACAACCACACCGGAATGCTGAGGCAGGAGACGGCGGTGGAGAGGGTGAGGTGGGCGGCTAGGAAGGGGCCGTCGGCGCCTTCCTGGGAGCCGATGACGTAGCAGGCCACGGCGCAGGGGGTGGCCATCATCATCACCGCCACGCCCCGGTCGGCGGCGGGGATGCCGGGGAACAGCAGGGACAGGATCAGCAGGGTGACCAGGGGGGTGACCAGGGTCTTGGCGATCACGGTGAAGGCCAGCAGGCCGCGATGGTCGCGCACCGTGCGCCAGCGCAGGCCGTAGCCGATGGCCACCAGGGCCAGGGCCAGCCCCGGTCCGCCCAGCAGGCGCAGGCTGGCGGCCAGAATGCCGATCAGCTGCCGGATCATCGGAACGCTCCCGTCATCACCCAGCGCCAGGGCGCCCTGCACCGGCGACCACAGGCCGATCAGGGCCACGACGATCCCCAGCAGGGCGGCCAGGATGATGGGATTGGTGAAGACCCGGCGCAGGATCCGATGCCAGCCGAGGTCGGCATCGTGGCGCAACAAATGGCAGACGATGATGCCCGAGGCCACGAAGACCGGCATGGTGAAGGCGTTGACCACCGAGCCGATGGTCAGGCCCAGGCTGCCATAGGCGTTCTGGGCCAGGGGGAAGCCGAGATAGGTGACGTTGGCCCAGTAGCCGCCGAAGATGGCCGGGCCGGCAAAGGCCGGAGCCAGGCGGCCGGCTCGGGCCACTGTCAGGCCGATCAGGGCGGCGATCAGGGTCGCGCCCAGGGTGGCGCTGATCACCGGCAGATTGATGAGGCGGGCGAAATCCTCGCTGGCGACGTTGACGAAGATCAGGGCCGGCAGGCACAGGGTGTTGATGAACCAGGTGAGAAATTGTTGATGGTCATCGTTC
>SLQH01000513.1 GCA_007131555.1 Planctomycetota bacterium
CCGCCTCAAGAATCTCCGCCCGCCAATGTACGCGGGCCAAGTAGTAGCGCCGGCTTTAGCCGGCACGGATGGTGGGCTTCAGCCCGCCGTTACACCACCAAACACCAGATCCCTTTCATCAATCACCCACGGCATCCGGCCACCACCCTCCAGCCCTACCCCAAACCACCGCCCACCACAAACCCACCACGGAGCACCGGGCCTTGGCCCGCGTGCCTACGCGTGACTTCCATGCCTTCGCCGAATCCCAGCCCGGGCGTCGGCACGACAACCGTAATACGGCCCGTGGATCCCGCGACTCGTGATCATTCACGGCGATGATGGGCGCAAGCGGGATACAACGATGGTGCCGCCGCCCCGGCCCATATCCGTCTCAAGAATCTTCACCCGCCAATGTACGCGGGCCAAGGCCCAATGCTCCGTGTATAAATCCATGAAACTGATGAACGGGAGGAGGCTGGCAACATCAGTGTCTGAGCAATGCCCTGCGCCATGCTCGGTCGCTATCCCAGACAAACTCCTCAGCAGGCTCAACGCACGAACGGTGGATCATCATCGCCATAAGGCTGCCACAGGGCGAATCGTTCCAGATAACCACGTAGGTGCTCGTTGTCGACCGCCTTGGCCTCGATCAGGCTGCGGGCCTGCTCAACCAGCGCCCGCTCCCGTTCGACATCCAGCAGGCCCTGCAGCAGGCGGGTGCGCAGGAATACGAAGTAGGTATCCAGAACATCGCAGAGACAGTAGTCGTCGATGCGCAGGCCCTCACCGGCCTCCCATAGATCCTGGACCATGTAGCCCTTGGTATCCATCTTGCCGGGCTTGCCGAGGATGGTGGCCAGCAGATCAAGACCACCGTTGAGCCGCATGGTGCCGAAGTTGGTCAGCACCTCCTGCAGGTCGAGATGCAGGGCCTGATTGTAGCGATTGCGGGGATGCTTGTAGCCGGGTCCTGAGGTGTCAAACCACTGCGGCAGACTGATGCCGTAGCGGAAGGCGGCCAGTTCCATGACCGGCAGATCGAAGCAGCGACCATTGAAGCTGACAAAGGTCGGCTGGCCATAGTGCAACCAGCCGTCCCAGAACAGACGGGTGATGACCTGGGGCCGGAAGGCCGGCCGATCAAGGCTGACCAGATCGATCAGGGCCAGATCCCGGCCGACCTTGGCGATGCCCACCGACACCGGCAGGGCGAAGGTAGCGGGGATGAAGTCCGAGCCGGTAGCGGCCAGCAGTTCGGCCCGATGCCGAGCCACTGTAGCCGCCGGACTCAGGTCAGGCTCACCGGGATAACGCACCCGTTGCAGGAGGCGTCCGTCGATGGCGGTTTCAATGTCGAAGACCAGATAGGCTGGGCGATTGGTGCTCATACAGGGCATCGTGACAGTGGACCTGGGCCGGACAATCGCTGATCGGGGCCTCGGCCTTGCACTACTGCCGAGGGCCGTCATCATCGCTTGTCAGCATCCCCTGGAGTATGGCCATGGACCAGATCGCCAGCCTCATCCGCGACATCCCCGACTTCCCCAAGCCGGGCATCATCTTCAAGGACATCACCCCCCTGCTGGCCGATGCCGCCGCCATGGCCAGCGTCACCCAGGCCCTGGCCGAGCCCTACCGCAACGCCGGCATCACCCGGATCGCCGGCATCGAATCCCGTGGTTTCATCTTCGGCTCCTTGCTGGCCGCTGAACTGGGCTGTGGCTTTGTCCCCCTGCGTAAGCCGGGCAAGCTCCCCTGGCGCTGCCGACGGCGCGACTACACCCTGGAGTACGGCACGGCCAGCCTGGAGATCCATGAGGATGCGGTCGGCCCGGCGGACCGGGTGGTCATCGTTGATGACCTGCTGGCCACCGGTGGCACCATGGCCGCCGCCGCCACCTTGGTCGCTGAAGGCGGCGCCCAGGTGCTGGGCCTGAGTTGCGTCATCGAATTGACCTTCCTGGATGGCCTGCGTCTGTTGCAACATCCCTTCCACGCCTTGCTACGATACCCATGAAGCAGATGCCCGACGATCATCAAATGCCTGACAGCATCATCGTTCATGATTTCACGGCCCATGGCGGATCGCCAACAGCAACGCCTGGTCGCAGACGACGGGTCTCCCCTGAGTCAAAGTTGCGCTTTGTCTTGCACGTCGGCCTGATCGACATCGAGCCTGCCATCTGGCGACGTCTTGAAACCGCCGACATCACCCTCTTCAAACTCGACCAGATCCTACGCCTAGCCTTCGACTGGCCTGATGCCGAGGCCCATCTCTTCGACACCCCACTGGGCTTCTTCTCTGATGCCCAACACGGCCTCAACCAACGAGGTTTCGCTGACCATATCGGCGATCAGCGCCGGGTCCGCATGCATGATCTGTTTCCTGACACCCAGGCCGACCGCAGCATCACCTATACCTATGATGTCGACAACGAGCGCTGGCAGCATCGTTGCCACTGCGAAGCCATCCTGGAAGCGGATCTCAATCGCCGCCTGCCCCGCTGCCTCGCCGCCGCCGGTCGGCCGCCATTCCTAGAGATTGGCGGTGCCCACGCTTATCAGGACTTCCTGAACGCCCTACGTGACCCCCAGGACCCCCGCCACGGCGAGGCCCAGACCATCTGGAACGACTTCTGGCCACCCGACAGCGACCCGGCCACAGTCGACGCCCAGGCCATCGACGTGATCCTGCATCGCTACACCCTGGGCATGGCGCGAGGGCAGATCTTCTGACAGGACCAGCCATTTCCCGGTGTTCCATGACTAGGAGCCTGTAAGGGATAGCGACCGAAATGGCCCAGCCAGGCGACGTGCCTATCGATCCCCTACAGACCTCCAGGATCTCCGCATTATTACCCGGAGTACCGGGCCTTGGCCCGTGTACATTGGCGGGCGGAGATTCTTGAGACGGACATAGGCCAGGGCGGCGGCACCATGTAGCAATATGCTTGCGTTCATCATCGCC
>SLQH01000165.1 GCA_007131555.1 Planctomycetota bacterium
CGGCGACCTCCGGCAGGCGGTCACGCTCGAAGTAGGCCTCGGCCACCACCGCCGAGACCTTGCGGACCGCACCTCGTTGACCAGCGCTGCACGGGCAGGCGGCCTGCTGGCTGATGCGCCGATCTTCGCTCACCACGTCCACGGTCGTGGCTCCATCCAGGTGCAGGCCGGCGGCGACCACCAGGCGCTGGTCGATGGAGGTGGTGATGTCGGCGAAGATCAGGTCCTGGTCCTGGCCGATGCGGCGTTCGGCGATGGCATCGTAGCCGTTGGTGCGGATGTCGCTGTCGATGGTCGCGGTCCAGGTCAGGGTGCCCGATCCGGTCAGGATCTCGAAGGCGCAGTGCTGGACGCAGGTGAAGCGCTGGGTCGGATCGGTGAAACGGATGAAGTGCAGGGCGATCTCCATCCCGCTGCTGGTCCGCCAGACCAGACGGCGGTGGAGGGTGGCGGTGGCCAGGTCGAGCCAGCGCTGATGGTTGCTGATGGTGCTGGTCTCAAGATCCAGGTGCTCACCGTCAACGCTGGGGGCCAAGCCCAGGGCATAGGGCAGGTTCATCAGGCTCAGGCGACGGAACGGATGCCGCCCGGCTACCACCGGCAGGTAGGTGCCCCACTTGCTCTTGCTGGTCGGGGCCTTGAGCAGGGTGGTGTTGCCGGGGAACCAGTCGTAATCGCGATTCTGGGGATCGTCGCTGAAGCCCTCGTCGATGGTCGAGCGCAGGCTCATGTAGCCGGTGCCCAGGGCCAGGATCGATTCCCAATGGCGGTTATCGGCCACCGCGAAGGAGCCTTGGATGACCTGCCAGGAAGAATCAGGATCGGGACGGGCGTCGAGGAGGGACATGGATGGGGCCTTATGTCAAATGGGAAGACGAGGGCGGCAATGCCGTGAATGCACTACGTCATAGGTTGATGATCATACGGGGCTGATCGCAATGGAATTGCACTAAGGATCTACTGAAGCAATGGTCAGGCAGTGACCTTCCGTTCCATGACGGACACCTTTATCATTCGAAGGTTTTAAAGGCATATTTCAACTACGAATCTCGCGAATCTTGCGAATCGAAAAGATGAACATGAAACGTGTATTGCTGTGGTTTTCATTCGCGTGATTCGCGTGATTCGTAGTTCAAAAATCTGAACACTGCCTCTCTGCATTATGCATGAATCGCGGACAGCGACCTCTGAATACCGTTATGCATCTGATCTGGTCTTATGGGATTTCGTTCTCTGTCGTCAACTGCTTCATCTGTGGTAACATCTGATGACGAATTTCTTAGGTATGACCGAACATGCGTCAGTATCCGAAATCCTAAGAAATCATGTGGTTCTTGGCGCAATTCCATTGGGGCTGATCGGCCACGAAGTATTGCGTTCCTGGGTTGCTTTGTGATCTTCGTGTCCTTCGTGGTAAAAACCTTCCTGTCATGCCTGCTCCTCCACCGTGGTCTCGCGTAGGCGTTCCAGCACGTCATCCAGGGTGCCGGCGAAGGGGCCGGGGCGTTCCATCTTCAACGACACCAGGGCCGAGGCGAAGCGCAGGGCCTCGGCCGGGTCCTCGCTCAGGCGTCGGGCCATGTAGCCGGCGAAGGTGGTGTCGCCGCGTCCGGTGCGGCCCACGGTGCTGCGGTTGGTGAAGGGCGAGAACAGGGTCCGGCCCTCGACCCGGGCCAACACGCCGTCGGCGCGGGTGATCACCACCTCTGGGCAGCCCCAGTCGGCGACCATCGCCGCAGCCCGGGCGAGGTCACGCTGGCCGGTCAGGATCTCGGCCTCCACCACGTCCAGCTTGACCCTGTCCATCAGGGAGACGATGGCGGCCTTGTCGGCGACATCAGCGAAGGATATGACCCGCGAGTCCTCGTCGACCTGGCGGACGAAGGACTGCATGTCGACCGACAGGCTGTAGCCGCGTTGGCGCATGGCCCGCATGAAGGGCAGGTCGAACTCGCGATCGGTGATGCCGGCAAGATGGACGAAGCGGCTGTCGAGGGTCGGGATCTCGTCGGCCTGCATGAAGCCGGCGTTCTTGACCTGGCGCATCTCGCGTTCATCGACATCCGGGCTGGGATGAATGACGATCATCTCGGTGGTGGCCGGTGCAGGTACCAGCAGGCAGTCGACCCCGGCGGCACGCAGGGGGTCCAGGTAGCCGTCATCGGCTGGAGCCATGCGGGTGATCACGGCGGTGCGGCAGCCGATGCGGGCGGCGGCCATGGCTCCACACAATACGGCGCTGCCCGGTGCGACCTGCTCCTGGCCCTGGTAGGGGGCGATGCGGTCGAGGCAGACATGGCCGATGAAGGTGATGTCGTGGGGCATGGCTGGTCCTTGCGGCAAGGGCGGTCACACGGCATCGGGACCACCGGGGCCGAGCAGCCTACGGCTGTCAGACATGCTGCAAGGATCGTTGGCGGGCGGGATCAGGAATCGAACAAATCGTCAGCCGGGGGCCGAGTGTCGATGAACAGGGTCGATAGGGTGGCAGCGGTGGCGGCGGCGTCATCGGGGCTGATCTGGTTGGTACCGCTGCGCAGCACGGTCACGGCGATGGCTGCCAGGGCCCGGGGCCAGGTGTAGGGGCGCAGGGTCAGGCACTCATCCAGTATGGCGTAGACCACGCTGCGGAAGGCGGCCTGGTCATGGATGATGCGCCGGGCGGCGGTCTGGGCGGCAGCGTAGGCACCGTCGTGGATGACCTGATCCAGATCCTGGTGGGGATTGTTGACGATACGGCCGGTGTGGACCTGCTGCATGGAGCCGTTGCGGTACAGCCACCAGATCTGATGGTTGAGCTGGCTGAGCAGGGTGATCAGGTGTTCGCAAGGAGCGAAGGGGGTCAGCAGTTCGCAGGCCACGGTTCCGACCACGGTCTGCAACAGGGCTCCACGGGTGTCGAGGCGGCGCAGCAGGGCTTGACGGGCGCAGCTGCCCAGGATCCATGA
>SLQH01000532.1 GCA_007131555.1 Planctomycetota bacterium
CCGCATTGGCCTATGTTGATCTCAATCCGGTGCGTTCAGCGACCACACAACAACTGGCTCAGGAGCTGGGGCGGACCTCACTCCAGCAACGCCTTGCCGCTGCCCGCGTACGTGCCCAGGTGGCCAAGCGAGTCGGCAAGGGTGATGATGATGGGGCCCGGGCTGTGTTGCGGCGGTCCGGGATGTCCCTGCGCCCTGGTCACCGTCTGCCGAACCTGGATCGTGATCGTGAGGATCAGGTCCGCCATTGGCTGTTGCCCATGTCGGAGATCATGCCGGATGCGGGTGTGGACCTGGTGCGCTACCGGCGCCTGATCGATGAGACGGCGCGCCAGATCCGATCCTCTGATTCGGCCTCGTTCTCTGCTTCTGTCGCCGCCCTGCTGAACGATCTCGGACATGATCCTGAGCGCTGGAGTACTGTCATGGGCCAGCCAGGGGCATTGCGGGGAACCGCTCTTGGCAGCCAGGAAGCTCTCCAGGAGGAGGCCCGGCGGCGTAAGGGACGTTGGGTGCAAAAACGCTCGCCGTTGTTCAGTGGCGGCAGACGGCCATCAGCGGGTGCTGACGACGACACTGATGAGCAGTGAGGTGATCTGCGGTAGCTGCTGAGTGGTTACGCCGATTATTACCGTGGTGCCTCTGTTGTGTCGTGGCGGCAGCGCAGCAGAGCGCAGAGGCACTCGGCGCTGGCGTCGGCCACCGCTGGGGCGCGCCAGTAGGCGGTATGTGACAAGGGGGTGTGGCGTCGCCACCAGTTGCCGATGGTCACCGCGCGGTCTTCTAAAGGTAGGGCGGCGTAGGCCGGACAGATCTCGGCCAGGGGCCAGCCGAGGACATCGCTGCGGGCGAAGAGATTGAGCCACCGGGAGGCGCTGGCGAGCTCTTCTGGCAGGCAGGGACCAGGAAAGGTGATCGGCTGGGGGTCCTGGTAGGCCAGGGCGAACAACGGCAGGGTGGTGCCGAAACTGACCATCCCGGCCAGGGTCTCCAGTCGGGTCAGGGGACAGGTGGCGGCGGCGCGGGCCGGCTCTACGGCACCATCGTGCTGGAGATCCCAGACGTAGTTGGACCACACCACGGCGCCCAGCGAATGGCCAATGAGGACCACCGGGGTCTCGGGCCCGGTCGCCGCCCGGACGGCCTTTAGGGCTGCCGCCACCCGGGTGTGGATGGCGACATAGGCCCCGCTGGCGTGATCGGCGACCCGCTGGTAGGCGAGGGCGTCGGACATGGAGGACATGATCGGGGCCCGCAGGCATGTCCAGCCCAGGCGATGCCGGGCCGTGGCCGTGTCCAGGTAGCGCTGCTGGCGAGGGTCGAGGATGTCAGACCACAACACCTCCTGCCAGTGAAGGGCCGTGGCGGGCAGCCCGCGGGCTATGACCCGGGATATGACCGCATCACGCAGGGGATGGCTGTAACCGGTCGAAACCTGGCCGATACCATGACAGACCAGGCAGGCGATGGCTGGGGCGTTGTTCATGCCAGGAGTCTAGGACCCTCATCGCCAGTGGCAAGTTGAGTGAGAGCCCGGCGGCGGACTGGGCCTACATCAGATCCAGCCACAGCGGGCTGCTCCACTGGCTGTGTCGGCCGGGACCTTCGATGCGGACGTAGTAGACGACGAAGGGTGCCGGGTGATGACGGGCATGACGGATGGCAATGGTTTCCAGGTCGTCATTGTCGGTGAAGGTGACCTCATCGATACGGGATTCGTCGCGATCATACGGCAGCTGTTGGCGGACCAGTTCAACCCCGTTGCGCATCAGCACCACGCGTGCCGGGCCGCGTTGATCGGCACTGAAGATGACCCGCAGCTGGCGTTGGTGGCGCTGGGGATCTGTGGCAGAGACGGTCCGCGCCTGTCCTTCTTCCAGGCCGTTGCAGTCCAGGGCCAGCAGGCTGCGCGGCCAGGTGGTGGCGTAACAGCGCCGCTGGCACAGGGCCGTGAACAGGGACCGGCGCGAGAGGTCTGGAGCGCGCACTGCCGCCAGGCCCATGTGGGGGTAGCCCTGGGCGGCCTGGGGCCCCCAGGCAGAACCCCAGTTGCGGGTATCGCAGCCGCCAGGCTGGGTGGTGTGGTCGTCTGAGGAGGCGATCACCCCGAAGCGGCAGCCCAGGCGCAGGGCGTCGGTGAGGTAGGCCGCTGCGTCGGTGTTGCCGCCGCTTAAGGGGTAGCCGCTGTTCTGCCGCTCTGAGGAGCCCCAAGCCGAATAGACTTCGAACAGGGGTTCGGCCTCGGGGTCGTAGGTGTCGGTATCGAAATGACGATACTTGCCGTCGCGCACCGTGTGATGGGGGACGGTGAAGAAGGGTGAGCCGCTGGCGCGCAGAAAGCGCCACAAGTCCTCGACTGGCACCGCCGGTTGGGTGCCGTGCATGTCGGGCCGATCACACCAGAAATACGGCGCGTCGTCGTTAAGGTAGTAGGCGTTGTTGTCGCCGCCCATGCCGGTGCGGTGCGAGCTTTCAAAGGCCAGAAAGGCGATGAAGGCCCCGGGATCGTTGTGTCGGCGCACCAGATTCTGGAGGATCTGCCAGCGGTCGGGCTCGGCGGCGATGCCGCGCAAATGGTCGGCCACGGCGCAGAAATCCAAGCGTGATACCAGGCGGGCGTAGGTGTAGGCGAAATCGGGGCTTTTGCAGGCCCACTGCTGGCAGTTGGACAGACGGCTGTGGACGTGCATGTCGCCCCAGTAGATTCGGTAGGGGGGCGTGGCGCTGACCCAGGCCGGATTGGCGTGCAGTGCGGCGCCGTCGTGCTCGGCGCGCAGGCGCAGAACCGTGGTGGTGGTGGCGCGTAGGTTGTCGACCCGGGCCAGACCGCCATCGCTAGGTCCCAGGCGCAACTGGGCCGGCAGGCCAACGACGTCCGCACAGGCAGCGAAGCTGATGGTGCCAGAGAAGCTGCTGTCGGGCAGGCCGGTAG
>SLQH01000253.1 GCA_007131555.1 Planctomycetota bacterium
ATCACAAGGCCACCACGGAGCACCGGGCCTTGGCAACGCCAGACAGCCGTTCAGTCGGCTTGGGCGTCGTCGCCGCTATCGTCCACGCCACGACGCATGCGTTCCCAGGGATAGGAACAGGCCAGCGGCTCTGAGCCCAACAGGTCACCAAGACTCTGGTCACTGAGGGTGATCTGGCTACGGCGCATGGTCCCGTCTACACGTTGTCGCGGCAGCGTGTCAGCAGCGGTGATTGATCCACAGTCCAGGGACTCCAGTTCGACCAGGTCAGTCGTCACGGCAGTGTCCACCAGAGGGACATCGGGATGATGCAGAACAACGAACTGACCATCGGCCAGACGACGGATCAACAGGGCCGGCTCACCGCCAATCACCACCGGAATGTGCAAGAGCAGTTCGCCTCCGGCAACCTGGACGGCGCGCACACAGTAGGCCTGGACCGCTTCGCGACGGTTCTTCACCTGGACGGCCGGCATGCACACGCCATAGGCTTGGGCAGAGATTTCCTGCCAGGCCTCAGCCCCGACCAACACCTGCCCGGCACAGGCTTGCGACTGGATGCGCATGGCGGTGTTGACGACATCGCCGAGCACGGTGTACTCAGCCCGGTCATCAGAACCGATATTGCCCGCCACCACCCGACCTGATTGAAGTCCGACACCCAGACCCATGGCCGGCAGATCTGCAGCCCGGCGCTCGCCGTTGAGGCCATAGAGGGCGTTGTGCATGGTCAGACCAGCGGCGACGGCATGCAAGGAGGCATCCTGGGTTGGGAAGGGCACGCCCCAGAAGGCCATGATGCAGTCACCCATGAACTTGTCGATGGCACCGCCTTCCTGCTCAATGCAGGGCACCATGCGATCAAAGAAGATGTTCATCATCGAAATCACATCTTCCGGATTCATGGCCTCGACCATGCGGGTGAAGCCGATGACATCTGCAAAGAAGATGGTGCCTTGACAAGCACTGCCGCCCAGGGCCAGTTCAAGATGGCCATCCAGGGCCTGATCCACGACCGGTCGGGGCAGGAAGCGGACCAGATTCTGGCGGGTCTTGGTCTCGCGTTCCACCTGTTCGACCAGCATGGCGTTCTTCAGGGCGATGGCGACCTGACGGCATACGGCGCCGGCCAGTTCCATGTCGCTGGAGGTGAACGAACGACGCCGATCAGAGGTGTCGATGACCAGCAGGCCCAGGACCTCCTCGCGGACCATCATCGGCACCACCATGGCGCTGCGGATGTTGAGCGACACCAAGGACATGCCCTGATCGAAATCAGTGCGGGCACCTTCATTCCAGGTCATGACCTCCTTGCGCCGCAGTGCTTCCCGGCACAAGGACGATGAGACCTCCATGCGTTCGGTGGTATGACCGGTCTTGTTGCGCATGGCCCTGGGGACCAGATTCTCCCAGCTGTCACCGAGGATCAGGAAACCCCGCTCGGCCTGGGGGAAGACCTCAAAGAGGGTGTCGAGGACCTGACCCAGCAGGTCATCGATACGGGTGATGGTGGCCAGGGCATCGGCCACCCACATGATGACATTGAGCCGCTGGGTGACATCCATGGTGTCGACGCTGCCCGATGACGGCGTCTGATAGACCGACATCGACATCGACTGCGACAGGTCCGCAGAGGATGATTCATTGAAGCCGAACATGGATGAGCGGCTGTATTCACTCGACGAGTCCTCAGACGGCAAGCGTCGTTGGACCCGGATCCGGGTCTCACCCATGCGGACGATGTCGCCATGCTGGACCGGCTGCTCGGTGATCCGGACCTCGTTGACATAGGTGCCGTTGGAGGAGCCGTTATCGACTACGTTCAACCGGGTGCCGTCGAACTCAAAGCGGGCGTGGTTGCGGCTGACATTGAGATCAGGCACCTCAATGTCACATTCCGGATGCCGCCCAGCGCCCATGACGCCAGACACCGGAACAATGGCTCCGGCGCGCGCACCACTGAGAAAGACCAGTTCGAACATCGTTGCCCGTTCCCGCCGTAGACCTGAAGGCACTGCCGTCCTGCTGCCTCCGCTACTCGCTCGAGGCATCTATGATAGCAGCCTATAGAGGATCATCAGGACAACAACCGACCAGCCGCCGATGGCAGACCAGAACCATACACGGCGCGTTGCAACACAAGCCGCCAGAGACTGCTCGAGCTGGGTTATGCGGTCCTTCTCGGCGCTGATGATATGCAGGATCTGGCTGCGGGTCGACGGCAGATCACCGGCATGGGCCGCCTGATCAATCTTGAGCATCTCAAGATCCCGGATCAGGGCATCGGCATCCTGATAGCGGTCGATGGGATCCTTGGCCAGCATCTTTTCGACAATCCGTACCATCTCTTCAGACATGTTGTCGCGCAGGGGACGCAGATCGGGCGTCTTGGTCTCAATGTGATCATGCATGACCTTGCTGCACGATCCTTCAAACAACGGGCGCCCGGAGAGCATATGGAAGATGCTGGCACCAAGGCTGTAGACATCCGAACGGATATCAAGATGACGCTGGCCACGGGCCTGCTCCGGCGAGATGTAATCCGGAGTACCGAGGGTGGTACCCTCCTGCATCAACTCGGCATCGTAGACATTCTGGATGAAACCAAAATCACCCAGTTTGCAGATACCGGACTTGGTGATCATGATATTGGCAGGCTTGATGTCACGATGCACGATGTCGTTGGCTGACAGGTACTTGAGGGCATGACAGACCTGCAAGGAAATATCGATGATCCGATCCAGCGGCAGGGAGCCCTCATGACGAATCAGGTCCTCAACCGTCACGCCGTCAATGTACTCCATGGCAAAGTAGTACTTGCCCTGGAACTTCGACACATCGTAGACCTGGATCAGGTTCTGGTGTGACAGCTTGCCGGCAGCCCTGGCCTCAAGCAGGAAGCGCTTGCGGAACTCTTCATCATCGGCCCACTTATCATGCAGAACCTTGAGGGCCACCTGACGATGCATGGTCAGCTGTTCGGCCAGATAGACCTCACCCATGCCGCCTTCACCGATCCGCCGCAGCAACTTGTAGCCGCCGATCTGGGTATTGGCCAGCAGGCCACCCTCGCTGCGGGTCCGCTCATCGCGCAGGATGCGGCCCAGGGCCTTGGCCAAACGGGCGGCGGTCAACTTGTCGATGATGCCATCCTGGACCAGGATCTGGGCCACCGAACGGCCCGTCTCCTTGACCTGCGTCATGGCATTATCGAACTGCTCAGGCGTGATCAGACGCCCTTCGATCGCCAACTGGCCATAACGGAAGTCATCATCCATGGGAGGCAGGTTCCAGTCGTTGCAGCAAGTGAAACAAGCCTACCCGAACCATTGCTGCTGACAATACCGACGAGGAGTCTGACCATGGAAGGACCATGACACAGTGGCCAAGAGGACCTGTCAACAGATCACCGGGCGCTGGCGATATCGGCATTCATGGCTTCAAGGGCCGCAGCAATCGCCTCCCGCCAATCGGCCGCCGGATCCAGGCCGCATCCAGCCCCGATGATGCTGCGGCTGGCATTGATGATGACCCCATCCCCCTGGGAGCGCAGACCGGCCAGGGCATCAGCGGCACTGCCTCCCTGGGCTCCATAACCAGGCACCAGAAACAGGGTCTCAGGCATGATCTCGCGCAGACGCCGGGCCTCATCCGGCCACGTGGCACCGACCACCGCCCCGATATCGCTCAAACCGCACTGCCCCAGGCGATCATGACCCCAGCCAGCCACCAGACGGGCCATCACCTCCATCACCGAGCCCTCGCCGCTGGGTTGACCCTGCAACTCTGCTGATCCGGGATTGGAGGTCTTCACCAACACGAAGACCCCATGTGCTCCCGGGGGATCGTCCAACATCGGACGCACTCCATCTGCCCCCAGATAGCCGTTCACGGTCAGCCAGTCGGCCCCGGCCCCAGCCAGGACACACTCCTCATCAAGTCCGGGAGGACCGCTCAACCAGGCTTCGCGATAATGGGTCGCGGTCGATCCGATGTCATTGCGCTTACCGTCGGCAATGACCTCCAGACCGGCGGCCCGCGCAGTGGCGATGGTGTCTTCGAGGACTGCCATGCCGGCTGAGCCATAGGCCTCATAACAGGCCACCTGCGGCTTGATGACCGGACAGCGACCGGCAACCGCCGAAATGATACCACGATTAAAGGCCTGAAACGCCGCACAAACCCCTTCCCGACCCCCTCCGGCAGCGGCCAGGGCCTGCTGCCGCACGGCCTCCGGCAACAGCCCAACCCGTGGGTCAAGACCGACACAGGCCAAGGATTGGGTGCGCTCGCAGGCAGCGAGCAGACGATCTGCGCAATGGTTTGTCATGGATACTGACCTACCACCCCCTGACACAGGACACAAGCGACATTCCAATGGGGGTGTTCGAGGGCTTGTCCGGGCCCCATATGGTCCTCAATCCAATGGCGTTCAGCGACGGCTGATCCTTGGGACTTTTGTGCACGGGCCGATTGAGAAGAACTGGGCCGCACTCGTTACCGCATGTCATGGTTCCGCCCCTTCAGGGCGGTGATGAAAAAAAACATCTTCGTAGCCAGGGCGTTGCCCTGGGCTATCTCATCTCGCCCCCTTGGGGCGATGATCGAGGATGAAGAGGGAGTGCTGTAGCTCTTACAAAGCGCCCCATGACTGCCCAAAGATCGCCTGGACCGCTATGCTTCAGCCCTGAAGGGGCGTCATGAAATAGCCCAGGGCAACGCCCTGGGTAAAGGCCACGTATCATCACCAAGCCCTGAAGGGGCGCAATAGCATGATGAATGGTCAGCTCGAGATCGGTGGATTGGGGACAGCGTTGCTGAACACTATTGATCCTCAATCCGGCTTGCAGCTGTCGGGTTGCTATTCAAGCGGATATGCGTGGCCAGAACCGGCTCACCTTCTGGGTGAAAGCCTGAATCTGTCTATATCGTCTTGTAGAGCAACCCTAAAGCCTCCAGCCTAAAGCCAACAGCCGGATGTAGGGTCAATCCATCCCTGACAGGCTCCTTGCCCCTGGAACCACTGCCACAGGACGACAGACTAGCGCCGTGCTGACCGCTGTGATCATGCTCCGCAATCTTGAGGCTGGCCTTGCCATCGCTGCGGCACATGCCGACCATCGTCTGGTCGTCGCCCACGATGGCCCGTCGGCGGCCATCCATGACCTCCCCCTACCGGGCCCCCGACGCCGCGGCAAACGCCGACGAGGGGCCCCGCCGGCTCCCGAACAACGCCCTCCCGGTCGCCGCCGTCACCAGCCAAGCCGTCTGGCCCTGATTGATCTGGGCGATGATCCCATCCCGGCCATGGCCGCCGTGGCCAAGGCCTATGACCTCCAGCGGCTGCACTACATCGGCCTCCAAAGCGACCATGACCATGCTCAGTGGGCGCAGCTGTTGTCCCATCACTGCGGATCCGGCCATGATCAGCAGCGTGTGGTGTGCGCCACCACAGATGATCTGCTCAACATCTTGAAGGATTGTCCCCTGGAGCGGGCGCTCCCCAGGCGGGCGGCCCCCATCGGCGACCGTCCGGGGCTGGAGATCGACCTGTCGGCAGCCACCGCCAGGGCGCACCGCCATCTGCTGCCCTTCATCAATGCCTATCGCCAGGCCCAGGATGTCGGGGCCGCCGCCGCCGCCTCCATTGCCGCTGGTCACCCAGCCACCATCTCAAGCGAGGGCCTGCCCGCCGACAGACGACAACGGGCTCGGGTCATGCAGGCCCTGGCCACCGCCGCCAGCCGTGCCCTCCACCAGGGGCGTCCTGGTCATATCCGCCTCTGGGCAACCGCAGCCAATGATGGTGCCGACATGCTGCGGGCCCTGCTGCGAGTCCAGCGTCAGCCGACATGGCGTGCCTGCGGTCGCTGTGAGGACGGCAGTCTCTGGGGGCATGTGCTCGGCAGCGAGGCCCCATTGCTGATCAGCCATCAGCGGCCGAAATGACCCCAGGGCTCAGCCGGGATCCGGGCCCGCCAACCGTCCTCACCCAGCACACTGTTCCAGGCCGGCCCTTGATCACCGGCATAGGGCGGGGCCTCCAAGACGTAGAGCTGACCAATATGGCTGAGCGCAAAGGCCCGCAGGCCGCTGTCTGGGGCATCCGGCCAGGCATAGGCCACCCAATAGCGCTCAGCCAGATGATGATCAACCGCGTCGCGCTGATCCGACCCCACCCCGCTGTCCTCGCCGCTGGGCAAGAAGACCGCCACCCGATAGCCATGCACGACCTGTTCACGAAACTCCCGACCAAGCAACTCCAGGGGTATGTCACCGACCGGAGTGGCTCCCGTCAATTCATCAAGAAATCCAAACTCTCCCCTGTTGTTTTGACTACTGTCCTTATAGGCCCCTGCCTGGAACATGATCTGAGCCGGAAACAGGCCACTATTCAGGGCCATGGCCATGGCCATCTCGTTGGCCGTGCTGCGGGCGTCATGATGTGCTCCTTGATACGCTCCGTGCCCAAGCCATGAGGCCGCCAGCATCGGCACAACAGCGGTACTCCCCAGCAGGCTCTTGATCTCCAAGCGACTGCCAAAATCACCGCTACAGGCCAGTAGATAGCCGGGGGTGACCCGTTCTCGCAGCTGCGGCAGCAGACCCGTGAGCATGGTACGCAATTCCGCAGGCATCATGCCCCCATAGATGTCGAGCATCTGGGAACCAACGTCAAGCAGCCGGGGGGTATCACTGATGGCCAGAAGGTGCAGCTCGCCAGCCGCGCGGCTCAGGGCCTGCTGGGTGGCCTCGGCCTGGACAAAGCCACGGGCCTCACCCGCCACCCATGCCGCGGCATGAGCAGGGGCACTGGTCAGCAAGAGATGACTGTCATTACGGGCCCATACCACGGGCATCGGCAGGGGCAGCGGCAACGAGCTGCCGGGGGCCGGCAAGGCCATATCCTGTTCGGCCAGCAGCACATTGAGGGCCGCCGCCAGGGCATCGGTCATAGGCAACTGGACTGCAAAACCCGGATAGGGCTGCTCCGGTGATGGCGGCAGCATGGCAATGGTGGTGGTGCCATCCAGCTGCTCCAGGACCTCCTGCCACGACATACCCACCATCTGCCAGGGCGCGGCGGCGGCGATGCCGTCCTCAATCTCTTCCCGGATGCCGTCTTGCAAGCCTGATAGGGCACTGCGGGCTCCAGCCGCATCCAGGCCAAACGTCACGCTCACCAAGGCCCCGGCGGGGATCTGGTC
This sequence comes from Planctomycetota bacterium, assembly GCA_007131555.1. GTDB lineage: Bacteria > Planctomycetota > UBA11346 > UBA11346 > UBA11346 > SLQH01. The sequence continues at coordinate 7,209 of SLQH01000253.1, forward strand.
CAACACCCGGCGATCAATATCACGTCCACCCCGATTGCGGCCATCGCCGGTGACCTGAACCAGTTCCAGAAAGCCATCGGGGAGCACCTGGAGCAGAACATGACCATCGCCGATCTCGGTCAGAAGGGTCCGCATCAGGGCTACGGCCTCGTTGTCATCACCATCAGGAAACAGCTCCCGATCAGCAAAGAACTCCAGGACCCGGGCACTGTTCCAACTGATGCGCAGATCGAAATCGCCGGTCGGCAGAACGGCACGGGCAAAGGTCTCACCGGGAGTGGCCGCCGCCAGAACCGTGCCGAAGCGGGCCAGGATGGGCACCGTGGGGTCGTCGGCCATGAGATGGAGGGCCTGGTCAGCACCGGGAGGGTTCGGTGCCGGATCAAGATCCTCGACCATCAGGGGCCACAGGACGTCCATCATGTCCTGGAGATCAAGCGCCGCCCGCAGCACCGGCACAGGGCCATGACGATCGTCATGGCGCATCGCCACCAAGGATCCGTGGATCCAGCCGATCTGGGCATAGAGACCGCGCAGGTCCAGGTCTTCACGGCGCTCGGTACGCTCGATATGATACAGCACCTCTTCACGCAGTTCGCGCAAGGAAGGCGCCTGCCAGAGCATGCCCAGGATGCCATCTGCCAGACGTTGCCGCAGGCGGGCACCATCAGAGATCGCCGCCGCCAGCATGGCGTCAGGAGCGGGGAAATCTGCCGGGGTATCCGCAGCCGACAGGCCACCAGACACGGCCCCTCCCGCCATCAGGGTGATCAACAGTGCTTGGATGGGTCTCATGAGGTCCTCTACAAGGAATCACTGAATAGACATGGGGAACAGGGGCCTGCAATGGCGACCCTGACCCCTGCGACATGAAGTTTCACCCTACTGAAGACGAGGCTGCAAACAAGCGATGAAAAGCAATCCACTGGGCTGGTGCCGCCCGGATGAAGCGCCCGTAGATGTCGGCCAGTTCCTGGACCAGGCGCTGGACCTCGGCATCGGCCGGGCGACTGGGATCGGGGATCAAGGGACGGGCCAGCAGCGCCGTGAAAGCCGTATGCTGGCGCCGTACCAGCAGCGCCGGATAGATGGGACAACCGGTCTGCACAGCCAAGGCTGCCGGACCCACCGGCAGGCGGTAGGAATGGCCCAGGAAACGACAACTGGCCCCATGACCGCTGTAATCACGATCACCGATGATCCCGACGATGGCCCCCTGACGCAAGGCCCGCAGACTGCCCAGAGGGGCCTTGTCCAGGACCAGCGAACAGCAGCCATAGCCGGCCCGGTACTGGTAGACCATGTCATCAAGGACCGGATCGCCGGTGCTCAGGCTGATCGCACTGACCCCCTCAATGGCCCGGGTCAGCAACCAATAGCCACAGCAGACCTCAAAGTTGATATGCACCGTGGTCATGATGCATGGGCCACGTAGCAGGCCCCGGTCACGCAGGCGCCAGGGATCGATGAGTTCGGCCTGGGCAAAGGCCGGAGCCAGATCGCGCATATGCAGGGATTCGACCACTGATACCGCACAGGCAGCGTAGGTCTGACGGGCCGCCCGGCGGATGGCCTGGGGACAACGCGACGGCAGGACGCTGGCGAGATTGGCCGCCACGGCCCGCTGCCCTGGGCGATCACAAAACCACAACACGGTGGCCAAGGCCCTGGCCAGAAAACGCCCCAAGGACAAGGGGATGGCCCGCACCAGCAGAAATATCGCCATATGCACCATGCGCCGCAGATACGGGCTGGCCGCCATCAGGTCTCGGCTCATGGCGTCTTTCCGTCAATGTACACCAGACGGTATTGGTCGTTGCCACGCCAACGATTGATCTCCGGCCGCACCAACAGATCGAAGCTTCCGCGCGGCTGACTGAAGGCTTCATAATGACGTTTGGCCCGCCAAGCCAGGAACTGGCACATGCCGCCGTGGGCATCGCTGAGGGCCCCGCGCAGATGGTCTCCACCGCGACCGAACAACTCCGGACGAGTGATGAAACGCGCCCCATCCACCCGCACCACGGGCGACGGATTGCCGATACCGAAGGGCTCCAGGCGGGCGATATCGGCAAACAGCCCGGCATCCAGATCAGCAACCCGGATGACGGCATCATAGGCGATACCCGGACTGACCGGGCCACCTGGACACAGGGACCGGACATGGGCCTCAAAGGCCTCGGCAAAAGCCGCTACCTGATCAGCCCGCAGGCTGATGCCGGCGGCCTTGGCATGCCCGCCACCGCCACAGAGATGGGCCTGACAGGCGTCAATGGCCTCACCAAGGTGGACCCCGGCAGCGCTCCGCAGGCTGCCCTTGCCGACATCGCCATCAAGACTGATGACCGCACTGGGCTTGGTGAAGCGCTCCGCCAGACGATTGGCGACAATACCGACGATGCCGGGATGCCAACCATCCCCGGCAAAGACCAGGCTGCTGCGGGCAGCATAGGCAGGATTGCTCTCGATCTCATGGATCAGATCGTCAGTGAGGATTTCGGTCAGGCGACGACGCTCCTCATTGCGACCGACCAGGAAGCGCACCAGACCTTCGGCTTCAGCTGGATCACCGGTCGTCAACAAGGCGATGTTGTCCATGGCGCTGCCCAGACGACCAGCGGCATTGAGGACCGGGGCCAAACGCCAGCTGATGGTCTCGGCATCAATGCCATCATCCAGCTTGAGGACCGCGATCAGGGCTCGCAGGCCAGGGTTCGGGGTCCGCCGCAAGGCCTGGAGGCCATGATGGACCAGGATCCGATTATCGCCGTCCAAGGGCGCACAGTCGGCCACAGTACCCAGGGCGACCAGGGCCAGGGCATCCAAGAGGAAGGCCCGATGACGTTCCGGCACCTGGCGGGATCCGCACAGCTCCCGGGCAGTGGCCCAGGCCAGTTTCCAGGCCACCCCGACCCCGGCCAGATAGCGATCAGGATAGTCATGACCGGGCAGGTTGGGATTGACCAGCGCTACGCAGTGCGGCAACTGCGAGCCCGGCAGATGATGATCGGTGATGATCACTGCACAGCCGGTCTCGGCCTCGATACGAGCCGCCCAGCCATTATCCTGGGTTCCGCAATCAACCGTGATCAACAGTTCGGCCTGATGCTCACGCACCGCTTGCAGGGAGCCTTCCCCCAGACCATAGCCGTCATCGATGCGATCAGGAATCCAGGCCACGGCATCATGGGCGCACAGGCGACAGAACTGTAGCAGCAAGGCCGTGGCGGTACTGCCATCGACATCGAAATCACCGTGGATCAGGATCTTGTGGCGATGGGCAATGGCCTTGGCAAAGCGCTGGGCGGCGACATCCATATCGGGCAGGCCGCTGGGATCATGCAGGTCCTGGAGACGTCGATCAAGAAAACGCTGGGCCTCCTGCGGACTGCACAGGCCCCGAATCACCAACAGGCGCGCCGTGAGCGGGTGCAGACCCAGATCATGTTCGATTTCGGCCACACGGTCTGAAGCGGCCGGGCGGAGCTGCCAGGAATGGCGGGAAGCAAGCATGCCCTGGCATCATGACCTGATACCGCACCCCATCAAGGCCGGCCCCCCAGGAGTCTGTAAGGGATGGACTGACATGTCGCTCCCCTACAGGCTCCCAGGATCGCCGCATCTTCACTCGGAGCACCGGGCCTTGGCCCGCGCGATGATCCTTGAGACCGCCATAGGCCGGGGCGGCGCCACCTGATCGTTGTCAGGCACAATGATTCCGTGTCTGTCACAAGGCCATGATCATAGCCGCATTATTACACGGAGTACCGGGCCTTGGCCCGTGTACATTGGCGGGCGCAGACTCTTGAGGCGGGCATAGGCCAGGGCGGCGGCACCAGCGTTGTCTCTCGCTTGCGTGCGCCAAATACACCCCGCTTGCGCTCATCATCGCCATGAATGGTCGTGAACTGCGGGATCCACGGGCCGTGTGACGGGTGTCATGGCGACGTCCGGGCTGGTATTGGGCGAAAGCATGGCACCCGCGCGGCTGCACGCGGGCCAAGGCCCGGTGCTCCGTGGTGGGTTTGTGATAGGCGGTGGTTTGGGGCGAGTTCGGGGGCTGGGTCCATGATTTACGTCAATCCGGCAGCGGTGATCGCTGCCAGGCACAAGGCACTGCATCCACCACAAAGCGCCGCTCCAAGCCGCCTTATTACCCGGAGTACCGGGCCTTGGCCCGTGTACATGAGCGGGCGCAGAAGCCTGCGTCTGG
>SLQH01000333.1 GCA_007131555.1 Planctomycetota bacterium
CCGAAGGCGAACTGGAGCACAAGCCTTTGGAGACCCTGCGCCTGCGCCTGGTGGCTGCCTATCAGGATTTTGAGCGGGTGGCGGCGGAACTGGATGAGGACGAGGTTGATCACCGTCTGGCCGAGATCGAGGCCATGCGTCAGGAGTACCGCAGCGGCCACGCCGCCCTGGTCAACGAGTTCCTGTGGCGTCAGGCGGCCATGCGGGTGGGGGCCATCATGCTGGTGATCGCCCTGGCTGGGCTGGTGGCGGCGATCGTCGTCGCCCATCGCAGTTGGCCGCAGCAGCCAGACCCCAGCCAGCCGCCGCCGGACAAGACCTGGCTGCTGGAGCTGCGCCAGACCCGGATGGCGGTACTGGTCACCGTGGTGCTGGTCATCGCCGGGGCCTGGTGGCTGGGGCGAGGCGGCCCGGCCCTGGTCGATGTCGAGCCTGACCCCGTCGTTCCAGCGACGGATGAAGCGGCGGATGATTCCTGAAGTCACGAGGGGGATGGATATGTCTGAGCCAGGTGGGCAGCAGAAAGAACTGGTGAGCGTAGAGGACAATCCGTCTGCCAGCGATACCATCGACATCAGTCCGGTGGCCGACATGATCCGCCGGATCGGCGACCAGCCGCCCCAGGTGATCCCGCTGCTGCAGGCGGTCCAGGAGCACTACCGCTACCTGCCGCCTGAGGCCATGGACTACATCGCCGCCCATACGGACATGAGTCCGACCCTGCTGACCAGCGTCTCGACCTTCTACCGTCAGTTCCGTCATCGCCCAGCCGGCAAGCATACCATCAAGGTCTGCATCGGCACCCCCTGCCACGTCAAGGGGGCTCCGGCGGTGATCAAAGGTTACAAGGAGGCCCTCGGTATCGATCCTGATGACGACACCGACGCTGAGCGTGAGTTCACCATCGAGGGGGTGGCCTGTCTGGGCTGCTGCACCCTGGCCCCGGTGGTATTGATGGATGGCCTGACCTATGCCTATGTCCATCAGGGCGACTGCGCGGGACTGGTCGAGGATTTCCGCCGCCTGGCCGCCGAGGGCAAGCTGACCAAACCGCCGATCGCCGATGCCCACAGCGTCGAGGCCGAGCAGGAGGTGGCCGAGATCCGTATCGGCCTGGGCTCCTGCTGCCTGGTCAAGGGTGCCGACACCATCTTCAACGCTGTCACCGAGGCCGCCCGCTATGCCGGTCGTCCGGTCCAGGTGCGCCATGTCGGCTGTCAGGGAATGTGCTTCATGACCCCCTTGCTGGAGGTCGCCATCCCCGGCCAGAAGCCGGTCCTCTACACCCGCATCGAGCCGGAGCGGGCGGCCGATATCGTCCATCGCCACTTTCCCCTGCCCAATCCCCTGCGGCGGGTGCAGCGCTGGCTGGGTGGCCTGCTGGAGCGGGCCGTGACCGGCGACACCAGCGATGCCATGAGCGCCAACCAGCGCCATTTCGCCCATCCCGAGGTCGACATCTTCTTGGCCCCGCAGATGCGCATCGTCACCGACTCTTCGGGCATCCTTGATCCGATCGACATCGACGACTATCTGCGCGCGGGCGGCTTCGAAGCCCTGCGTCAGGCCCTCCATGAATCAAGCCCTGAACAGGTCATCGCCGAGGTCAGCGCCAGCGGTCTGCGCGGCCGGGGTGGGGCCGGCTTTCCCACCGGTCGCAAATGGCAGCTTGGCCGGGCCCAGCCGGGCAGCAAGAAGTACGTGGTCTGCAACGGCGATGAAGGCGACCCAGGGGCCTTCATGGATCGCAAGCTGCTTGAATCCTTCCCCTACCGGGTCATCGAGGGGATGATCCTCCAGGCCTACGCCGTGGGCGCTGATGAGGGCTATCTCTATGTCCGGGCCGAGTATCCCCTGGCCCTCAAGCGCCTGCGCATCGCCCTCGACGTCTGTCGTGAGCGTGGCATCCTCGGCAAAGGCATCCTCGGCAGCGGGTTCAACCTGGAATTGCACGTCAAGGAGGGGGCCGGGGCCTTCGTCTGCGGTGAGGAGAGCGCCCTGATCGAGTCGATCGAGGGGCGGCGCGGCTTTCCCCGCCTGCGGCCGCCCTATCCGGTCGAAGCCGGTCTGTGGGGCAAGCCGACGGTGGTCAACAACATCGAGACCCTGGCCACCATCCCCTGGATCATGCGCCACGGGGCGGCCGAGTTCACCCGCTACGGCACCGAGGACAGCAAAGGCACCAAGGTCTTCTCACTGGTCGGCAAGATCCGGCGCGGGGCTTTGATCGAGGTGCCGATGGGCATCACCATCCGCGAGGTGGTCGAGCAGATCGGCGGCGGCATCGCAGGCGGCAAGCGTCTCAAGGCGGTGCAGATCGGCGGCCCGTCGGGCGGCTGCATCCCGGCCAGCTATGCTGATGTCAAGGTCGACTACAAGGCCCTTACCGAACTCGGGGCGATGATGGGGTCGGGCGGCTTCGTGGTCATGGATGAAGAAGACTGCATGGTCGACATCGCCCGCTACTTCCTCAACTTCACCCAGGAGGAGGCCTGCGGCCAGTGCAGCGTCGGGCGGATCGGGACCCGGCGCATGCTCGACATCCTCGACCGCTTGTGTGCCGGCGAGGCCAAGCGTCAGGACATCGCCGAACTCGAGCATCTCTGCACCCTGGTCCAGGACGCCAGCCTGTGCCAGCTATGCAAGACCGCCCCCAATCCGGTGCTGACCACCCTGCGCTATTTCCGCGACGAGTACGAGGCGCATGTGAACGATCGGCAGTGTCCGACCTTTGAATGCAACAGTCTGGTTGATGTCGACATCGATAAAGCCAACTGCATCGAGTGCAGACTCTGCATCAAGAACTGCCCGGTCGATGCCGTCAACGAGGACTTCATAATCGACAACTCCATCTGCACCCGTTGCAACAGCTGCATCGAGGTATGCCCGAAAGACACCATCTTCCGCATACCCCGC
>SLQH01000439.1 GCA_007131555.1 Planctomycetota bacterium
TCGGCCCCGATTCCGCCGAAAACCTCACCATAGCTACGGCTATGGCTGCGGTTTTCGACGAAATCGTGTCTCGAAAATGCACTGCGCCATGCTCGGTCGCTATCCCTTACAGACTCCTAGTCTGGGGCTGAAAGACCACGCCAGGCGACGTGTCAGTCTATTGCCAACCGGCTCCTACTCGGGATCGTCCTCAATGTTGGGCAGGTCCGGAAACTCGTCTTCAATCTCGCGCAGGTAGATCTGCGCCAGTGGCGTTGGCCAGCGATGCGGGGGCTGTTCGATAACGATGGTGCCAAGCGCGTTGCGTACTTGCCGCAACAGCAGGCGTCGATCGGCTGCTCCGGTGCTCGGATGCTCTGAGCGCATCTTGAGGGCCATAGCATTGAAGAAGTCAATGGTCATGGCATGGTCGGCATCATCATCGCGAGCGGCGAATGCCGTGCGGGATCGCAGCATATGGTTGATCAGGCGGCCCGGGAGGCTGTGTGTGTCCCGGTTGCCGCGCCATACGATGATGGCCTGCTGGATGTCGCCCAGATAGGCATGCAGTTCACCGAGCCAGAGTCTCGCCCAGGCCTGGGCCGCCCGGGTGCCGTCGGGGAAGGACAGTACCGCGCCGTATGCGGCCAGGGTGTTGTCGTAGAAGCCATGGTGGTGATCCTGTAGTCGGGTCGCATGGGCGATCCGCAGCAGGGCCCCTTGGCGATCGGCGGGCTCAAGGTCATCGCGTTCGGCGATCTGCCGGTAGTGTTCCATGGCCCTGGGAATGTCGGACATGCCCAGGTGCAGATCGCCGATGCCCAGACGGCAGATGACGTAATAATCGCTCTCTTCAAGGTACTCAGCGAACTCTGCTCCGGTCTGCAACAGTTGCAAAGCTCGCTGTGGGTTGTTGTGTTGCAGGCTGTCATCCTGGGCACGGGAGATGTAGTTGCGCAGCAGGTCCAACAGGTCGGTCTTGGGGATGGATGCCAGCAGGTGTTTGAGCTGGAAGCGTTGGCGCAAGGAATCGAAGTACTGTTCGGCCAGTTCATAGAGTCCCAGGCGCCCGGCGACGATCCAGGCCTGACTGGTGCTTATCTTATAGTAGTAACGGTCGTCGTGGCTCTCGTCGATCAGATCCTGGAAGGTGCGCAAGGCGCGTTGCAGTTGGTCGGGATGTTCATCGCCCAGGGCACTCTGGCAGAGCCCGATGCGGTATAGGGCGTCACGTCGTTGCGGATGATCGGGGAAGTCGTCAAGGAACTGCCGGTACAGTTGAATGGCCCGATGATAACGACGCTCCTGACGCATGATGTCGGCAGTCTCCATGCGACTGACCAGCTCCGGTTTGCGTTGCCGCTCCAGGGAGATGTGCGACAGGACGACGCTGTCTGGCTGGACTGCAATATGGACCCGGTTGTTCCACGGTCCTTCGATGGGGACCGGATCGCGGAATGGAGCGATGATCTCTTCACCATCAACCAGGGCGGTGATGGTGTCGTGCTCCTTGGCCAGGGTCAGACGGAGTGGAAAGCGGGCCGGCATGGTGGCGGTTGAGACCAGGGATCGATCGGTAATGCCCAGGCCGGGGTTGCCGCGTAGCAGGCTGAAGTGCAGTTGGTCCTCTGTGCCGGTCAGGCGCAGGCCGTATCCCTGGCCGATGTCACCGTCGCAGATCATCATCTCCAGGACCGGGTCCTGGCCATTGATGTGGTCTATGGTCAGGGCCAAGCGGACATTTTCATTGGTGACCTCCGGCAGGGAGATCAGCTCCAGCATGGATCCGGACAGCATTTTTTCAGTGCGTGGCAGGGGGTTGGTATGCCAGTCGAAATAGCCGTGGTGCTGCCATTTCATGCGCCATTCGGCCAGTAGTTTCTCATGCAGGGCGTCATCATCGTCGCGTTCGCCTTCAATGGAGGCGATGTACCGGACCATTGAACGGATGGTCAGGGTGATGCCGGATGCCAGCATAAAGACGACCAGGGCGATCCCGGTCACCATTGTACGGTGGGTCCAGATGGCTCTGCCCATGGGGACCAAGCGGCTGAGTCGGCGGGCCTTGACCCGCATGCCGGCGCGCAGACGCCGCAGGTCATCGGCCATGGCTTCGGCATTGGCATAGCGATCGCGAGGATCCTTGGCCATGGCCTTGAGGATCACCGTCTCCAGGTCACGGTGCATGGTTGGACGCAGTAGCGATGGAGGACGCAGGGGGTCTTCAAGGATGCGGCGCAGGACGGCTATGGAGTTTTCAGCCGTATAGGGCTGCTGGCCGGTCACCAGTTCATAGCCAACGGCCCCCATGCTGTAGATATCGCTACGGTGGGTGATGTCGTCGCGGGCTCCGCGGGCCTGTTCGGGACTCATGTAGGCAGGGGTGCCCAACACCGAGCCGGTGGCAGTCAGACGACTGTCAGAGTCGAGGCGTTGGGCCATGCCGAAGTCGAGCAGTTTGACCTGCCCCTTGGCGGTCAGCATGAAGTTGCCCGGTTTGAGGTCACGGTGGAGGATGCCGCCGAGATGGGCGGTATGGAGGGCCTCCAGGGCCTGGATCATGTGATCGCACAAGGGTTCTTCGGGCAGGAAGCGATTGCCATGTCGTGTGACCTGCTCGTTGAGGACCTGATCCAGGGTCCGGCCCTCAATGTATTGCATGACCAGGTAGGGCCGGCCCTGGTGTTCGCCGATGTCCAATACCCGTACGATGCCTGGGTGGCGCAGGGCCTGCAGGTACGCGGCTTCACGATGGAAACGACGTCGTTCCAGGCTGTCCAGACGCATTTCATGCAACATCTTGAGGGCCACCACCTGGCCGACGGCAACGCTGCATGATTCGCGGACCCGCGCCTTGTAGACTACGCCCATTCCGCCATGTCCGAGAATCGAGATGATTTCGTATGGACCGACCCTGGTCTGGGACGGTAGCGTCGGGTCCTGGCCAGGAGGCAGGTACTCGGTCTCCATGCGGGTGAAACTGTCGTTGGTCTTCATCTGGCTCGGATCGTCACTCTGAAAGCGGCATGGAAACTGTAACGGCTTGCCAGACATGGCCTCATGGGATTGGATGTCGTCGCAATACCCGCCACAGCGCCGGCTGCGACCGCGTTGTTGACCAACATCATGTCTCCAGCCAGCGCTGGTGCTTGGCGGCTATCCGAGAATGGTGTCCTGGAGGTGTCATGGACTGGTCTGGGCATCGAACAGCCTGGCAGAGCCCTGTGTTGAGGGTCATGATACAGCGCGATCTCTTGAAACGAATCGATTTCGAGGGGCCTGACAGTGGTGGCGTCAGACACATGGTGTCATGGCAACGCCGGACAAGGCTTCGGCAGCGTCAATCATCGTCATCAAACGTGCAGAGGTCGGCATTGTCGTCGGATGGATCGGTGATGGCGTCTTGCTGATGCTGCTGCAGCCATTGATCACGAGAGGATGGTTCTCGGCTGATGATTTCGGCGTTGAAGGTGGAGATCAGGGTCTGGACCACGTCATGGCTGGCAGCGGCCTGGTAGGCGGCAGAGCGCGATGCCCCAGTGGGCGCTGCCGAACTGCGCGGCGCGATGGTGGCCTGCATGCTGCGTCCCAGGATGCGGCCGGTCTCGGCGGCGATCACCGCAAGGGCCTCTTCACAGTCCGGGGCATTGTCGAGTGATCCGTCAATGGACAGCACCAGTCGCTGCCCGTCAATGGCTGTAGGGAGCAGGCGGGTGGCGATGCCGATCTGGGCCGGATGCCGTTCCAGGACCACTTGGATGATCAGGTCCCAGGCGCTGCGCAGGCGCTGGAGGTCATCGGTGACCGGCGACCCCGCGGAACTGGCCGGGGCCGCCGTCAGCGAGGGTTTGCCGCCGGCCCTCCGCGCTGTTCAAGGCGTTCTATGCGTCGCAAGAGCCCCTCGACATCAAGCATGTCGGCGATGCGGGCGATGCGGATGAAGGCTAGTTCAAGCTGCAGGCGCGGGTCGGCACCGGCCCGCAGGGCCTGTTGGCTGGCGACCAGGATCTGGCAGATGCGCAGGATCTTGTCCTCGTTGTGGGCCTTGGCCTGATCAATGGCCGCTTGGTCAGGATTGCCGAGCCGGCGTACGGCGGCAGCAGTGGCCCCACAGGTCTGGATGAGCAGCAGCATACGCATGTGGTCGATCAACTGCTGAAGACAGGTGGTGGGCGCCGTGCCCTCGCTGATGAGACGGTCGAAACTGCCGACTGCCTCGGCCCCATCGCCGTTGAGCAGTTGTCCGGTCAGGAGGGTGATGTCCTGGCCCCGGGCGGCTCCCAGCAACAGGTCAAGGTCATCATCCGCCAATTGGCCATCACCCAGGGCGATCAGCTGGTCGAGCAGGGTCTGGGCATCGCGCATGCCGCCCCCGGCGCTCCGGGCGATGCGATGCAGCAGGTGGTCATCGGTCGCCAGGTGTTCGCCATCACAGATGGCTCGCAGGCGGGCGACGATCTCATCCATGCCGATGGAGCGGAAGTCGAAGCGCTGGCAGCGATTGACCACCGTTGGCGGGACCTTGTCGATGGCAGTGGTGGCGAAGATGAAGTAGACGTGGGCTGGGGGTTCCTCGATGATCTTCAGGAGGGCGTTCCACGCTGCTGTCGACAGCATGTGGACCTCGTCGAGAATGAAGACCTTGACCCTGGCCAGGGACGGGCTGTAGGCTGCGCCGTCGGCCAGGGTACGGACGTCATCGACGCCGTTGTGGGTGGCGGCATCGATCTCGTTGACATCAGGATGGGAACCGGCCGCGATCATGCGGCAGTGTTCGCAGACCCCACAGGGTTCAGGGCTCAGGCCCTCTTGGCAGCACAGGCACTTGGCCAGGATGCGGGCCATGGTCGTCTTGCCGACCCCACTGGGGCCAGTGAACAGAAAGCCATGGGCGATCCGTTCCTTGCGGATGGCATTGCCCAGGGTCCGGGCGATGACGTCTTGACCGGCGACCTCGGCAAAGGTCTGGGGGCGGTACTTGCGGGCGATGACAACGTAGTTCACGGCTGGATTTATAGCGCTCTGCCTGCCATCCCCAAGCGCTGTTTCGTCTTGGGAGCCTGTCAATTCATTGCGGGCTTCCATCACCTCCCCGGCGGTCGTCGGGGGCCGGGTCTTGACCCCCATCGTGCCCCTTGCCATAACCATGCCATGACCACCTACATCGGCATTGATTATGGCGGCACCCAGACCCGTCTGGCTCCGGTAGACCCCCAGACCGGTGCCATCGGTGAGCTGCTGTCCTTGCCCAGCCAGGATTTCGCCTCCAATGCGGCCCTGCTGGAAGCGATCAGTGCCCATGTCCCGGCTGGTGCGGCCATCGGCATCAGTGCCGCCGGGGTGGTTGATGAAGAGCGTTTGATCATCGAGTATGCACCCAATGCTGCCATCAGCGGTCCCATCACCTTTGCCGCCGATCTTGCCGCACGTGGCCATCAGGTGGCCATCTGCAACGATATGCGGGCGGCAGCACAGGGTGAGGCCAGCTTCGGTCATGGTCAAGATGGCAGCGCCATCGCCGTGGCGACCTATTCCACCGGCTTCAACTGTGCGGTGGCCCGCCATGGTCGCCTGTTGCCTCTGGCTCCTGAGGCAGGGCACTTCATCTATCGCGGTGGAATCCCGGTGACCTGTGGCTGTGGCAGTGAAGACCACCTGGAGCCCTATGTCAGTGGGACCGGAGCGGCCGTCATGGCCCGACAGTGGTTTGCTGAACATCCCGATGACAGCCACCCCATCGTTCAGGCGGCCGGCAGCGTTGACAACATCAGTGCAGCCGAAGTCTACGCGGCGTATCGTCAGGCCCCTGATCAGGAACCCCAGCGCCATATCCGCGATGAACAGGTCAAGGCCATCGCTTCTTCCCTGACGGCCATCTACGCTCTGTATCATCCCCTGTCGTGGCTGGTCCTGATGGGGAGCCAGACCAAGGACTGGGACGTGCTCTTTGCCCCGGCGATAGCCATGACCCAGAACCATCGCTATCCTGGTCATATGGTGCCAGAGATCGTTCCCAGTCGTCTGCCGGCGATAGGCGTACAAGGCGCTGTTGCCTACCTGCTGCTGCGGCAACAGGAGGGGTGATCACGGCCAGTCGGCATCCTGACCAGCAACGGAGAACAGCATGAGCGACCATCCCCCGCATGTATTGATGGTCTGTACCGATCACTGGCCGGGATCGCTGTTTGGTTGCCGTGGTGCGCCGGTGTTGACCCCAACCTGTGATCAGTTGATGCGTGGCGGTGTGGTGTTCCCCAATGCCACCAGTGAATGTCCGGTGTGTATTCCGGCTCGGCGCAGCCAGATGACCGGTTTGACGCCGCGCAGTCATGGTGATCGGGTCTACAGCGACCGGATGCTGATGCCGGATGTACCGACCCTGGCCAGTTGTTTTCGTCAGGCCGGTTATCAGTGCTATGCCAGCGGCAAGCTGCACGTCTATCCCCAGCGCGACCGGATCGGCTTTGACGATGTCGCCCTCTGCGAAGAGGGGCGTATGCAGTTTGGTTGCATTGACGATTATGACAGTTTTCTGGCTGCCCATGGCCATGCCGGAGAAGCCTTTGCCCATGGCATGGGCAACAATCAGCATCACGCTCGGCCCTGGCATCTTGATGAGGCATTGCACCCGACCACCTGGATCACCCGTGAGGCCTGCCGTATGATCAGTCGGCGCGATCCGACCCGGCCCGGTTTCTGGTATGTGTCCTATGTCGGTCCCCATCCCCCATCAGTGCCTCCCCAGGCCTATTGGGACATGTATCGGGATGTCGATATGCCGGCCCCGCCGATCGGAGACTGGGCCCGCGACATGGCGGCCTTGCCTGATGATCTGCGGGCCAGGCGTTTGGCTGAGGCCGGAGAGCCGGATGCCCTGGACCCGCATGCTCCCGCTGCGCTGTGGGCTCGCCGGGCCTTCTTGGCCTCGTGCACCCATATCGATCACCAGTTACGTCTGGTTCTGGGCGCTCTGCGTGAACAAGGCCTGCTTGACAATACCATCATCCTGTTCACGGCTGATCACGGCGACATGTTGGGAGCCCATGGCCTATGGGCCAAACGAGTGTTCTATCAGGGCAGTTGTGGCATCCCCTTCTTCCTGGCCGGCCGGCCGGTGACCGAGCGCTTGGGCGGCGGTCGCAGTGACGAACGTCTGGTCTGTCTGGCCGATGTCATGCCGACCCTGCTGGATCTGGCCGGGGTGGCCATACCGGAGCATGTCGAGGGGCTCTCGGCAGTGGGGCCGGTAGAGCGTGAGCTGTGCTTTGGTGAGATTGATGATGAACAGCAGGGTCAATGCATCTCACGGATGATCCGCGACCGTCGTTACAAGTTCATCTACTATCCGCGCGGTGATCATCGCCAGCTCTTCGATCTCCAGGAAGATCCGCTGGAATGCCACAACCTGATTGCCGTGGAGACCCTGGGTCCAGTGCGGGAGCGCCTTGAATCGGCCTTGATGGCCGAGTTGCATGATGGCGATGAGGCCTGGGTGCGAGATGGCCGCCTGGTCGGCCTCTCCGGCCATGATTGCGCACCCCTGCCTGATCCAGGATTGTCCGGTCAGCGTGGCTATCAGTTTCCGCCATGTCCCCCGCGGCGCTAGGAGCCTGTAAACCTAAATCCGGCTGTAGGCTTTAGGCTGGAGGCTATAGGGTTGCTGTACGAGGCGATATAGACAGATTCGGGCCTTCACCCAGAAGGTGCACCCTTTACTGTCTGCGTATATTCGCTTGAACAGCGGTCCTATATCCAAATTTCATCGTTCAGCTGCGGGGTTTAGGGTAAGGAATAGACACGTTGCCTGGCTTGGCCTTTTCGGCCCCTAACCCGGCGAAATACTCACCATAGCTACGGCTATGGCTATGGCTGCGGTTTTCGTCGAAATCGGGACTCGAAAATGCACTGCGCTTGTGCTCGGTCGCTATCCCTTACAGACTCCTATGCTTTCAGATTTCTAGGAAGACCTCGCCGGCGGTATTTCCAGGCTCATGCGCTTCTTGCGGATGGTGGTATGGCTGACTCCCAATTCCTTGGCCAGGGACAGATCCGACTGTTTGCCGAGGCGGGCCAGCAGGCGCGGGGTCCACTCGACGTGCTTCTGGGTTGACAGCGGGGTTATGCCCAGGGCCCGCATCCGGCTCTTGGCGGTGTCCGAGCGTACCCCGTATTTGCGGTGGAATGCGGCCAGGCTCATCTTGCCCAGATCAGCATCCATCTTCTTGGTCCATTGTACGGTTCGGCCATTGAGCATGAAGCGGGCGGGGATGTTCATGGCCCGTCGTTTGCGACGTATCGAGGACAGGGACAGACCGAGTTTTTCAGCGGCCGCCGTATCCGACATGGTGCCCAGCACCTTGGTCATCGATGCGGTCCAGCGTATGGTCTGGCTGGGATTGCCGCTGCGGGTCTGGAGACCCAAGGCCTTGCGCTTGTTGGCGATGGTGGGGACGGAAATGTCCCATTCGCGGGCCAGGTCCAGGTCCGGCTCCTTGCCGAGACGGGCGATCATGGCCTTGGTCCAGGTGATCGGCGGTGGGCGATAGGTATGGGCGGAGATGTTCATTTCGCGACGCTTGCGGGTGATCGTCGACTCAGAGACGTCCCAGCGCTCAGCAAGCGAGGCATCGGTATGCCTGCCCAACAGCTTGATCATGGCTGGAGTCCAGTGGGTCTTTTGCCGTCCATGGGCGGCCTTGATGCCGCGTTGATGACGTTTGGTGATGACCTCCGGCACACTGAATCCAGTGAGCCTGGCCACCTCTTGATCAGAGACGGTTCCCAGCAGGGCGAGTTGTTGCGGTTTCCATGTGGCGGATGGTGAGCGTTTGGGGGACATGGCACAGGGCCTCCTGGGAATAGTGGAAAAGGTGGATCTGAAAAGACCTGCTTGGTCGGTCGTGATTCCGCCATATGCGATGGGGGTGGTGGCAAACCGAGGGTTGTAGGAGCGAATCCTCGCAGGGTTTGATGGCTGTCATCAACGCTCACGAAAGAGTGAGTCCAACAAAAGGGTGAGTATAGGGTGCAATCTGACTGATGCAAGCGACCATCTTGCTGGTCTCCATGTCTGAGGCCTGCGTTGTGCCCCAGGGGAGTGCCTGTAACGTAGCTGTGACCTTGGTGTCATGGGCATTGTGTGGAGGGCTGGAGTGATGCGAAGAGCAAATCCTGTGCTGTTGTTGGCGGTTCTGGCAGTGATGATCGTGGTGGTTGTGGTCCTGGTGATCCAATCGCAGCAGTCTCAACCGCTGAGCCAGCCCTTTGATGCCAGGGCCCTGCGGGCTGTTGATCCGGCTCTCATCACGCATCATCAGGTCGATGAGTGGCCCCTTGAGCTGGCCGATCCTCGCGCCATGGCCATCGCTGATGATGGTACCGTGCTGGTGCTTGGCGAGGATGCCCTGATCGGCCTGGATGCGACCGGTATCCAGCGCTTCCGCTGGTCGCTTCCGGTGGCGGCGACAGCCCTGGCGGCCCGCGATGGTCGTATCCTGATCGCTGAGCAGGGCCGGGTCCATGTTGTCAGCGGCGATGGGGCCGTGGTTATGCAGGTCGATCTCGGACCAGATAGTCATGTCACTGCTGTGGATGTCATCAATGGCGATCTGGTGGTCGCCGATGCCCGTGGTCGTCGGGTGCTGCGCCTGGATGCCGAGGGCGCCGTGGTCAACACCATTCCGTCGCGTATCCCAGCTGATCATTATCGGGTTCCCGAACTGTCCATGGCCCTGCACGGTCACGGAGGCGTGGTGCACGTCGTCAATCCCGGTCAGTTGCGCATTGAAAGCTACGATCTGGCCGGCAATCAGGTCAACCTGACCGGCAGGTCCGGCAGCAAGATTGAGGATTTTTCGGGCTGCCATAATCCGGTGGCCCTGTTTGTCACCGAGCAGGGCTTCCTGACCGGTGAAAAGGGCGTGGCCCGGGTCAAGCAGCTTGATCCGGATGGTCGCCTGCTGGGAGTGGTGGCAACGCCCGCCGATTTCGCCAACGCCCAGGCCATCATAGCGGTGCTGGCCGATGCCCAGGGCCGGGTATTGGTGCTGGATGGTCACCGTCGTATGGTGCGGGTGTTTGCTGAACGTGCCGAGGGTGGCGACGAAGACGACGATGATGAATAGGACCAGCGTGAAGGCTTGGCGGGCTGTCTTGGGAGCAGCTCGGTCTTAAAGGCGCTCGGCAACGGCGATCCTGAGAAGGGGGCTCATGTACACGGCGATTGAGCCGAACTGGCCCTGACTCGTGACCGCATGTCATGGTTCCGTCCCTTCAGGGCGGGCACCTTCGCGCCTTAGGAGTCTGTAAGGGATAGACTGACATATCGCCTGGCTTGGCCTTTTCGGCTCCGGACTCGCCAATAACCATTGCTTATCACAAAACCACCACGGAGCACCGGGCCTTGGCCCGCGTGCCGACGCGCGGCTGCCATGCTTTCGTCGAATACCAACCAGGACGTCGCCATGATGAGCGCAATACGGCCTGTGGATCCCGCGACTCGTGATCATTCACGGCGATGATGCACGCAAGCGCATTGCAGCCGATGGTGCCGCCGCCCTGGCCTATGTCCGTCTCAAGAATCTCTGCCCGCCAATGTACACGGGCCAAGGCCCGGTACCCCGTGTCATAATGCGGAGATCCTGGAGGTCTGTAGGGGATCGATAGGCACGTCGCCTGGCTTGGCCTTTTCTGCCCCTATCCGGCGAAATCCTCACCAATAGCTACCGGTTATGGCTGCGGTTTTCGACGAAATCGGGACTCGAAAATGCACTACGCTTGTGCTCGGTCGCTATCTCTTACAGAATCCTAGATGTCGCCCCCTTGGGGCGATGATCACGGGTGTCGTAGTGGTGATGCATACTCTCTCCCCGTGGTGTCCTTCCATTCCTGAAAGATCCCGGCCTCTTGCCTCCGGTAGGGGTGGTTCGCTGCTTGTCTCTTGCGTTGAGTGCTGTATCATTGGTTCCAGTTCCATAGCGTCTGTTCTACTATGCAGGGCATGATTCTCCAGAATCCCCATCCTATCCGGTCGGGCCTGATTCTGGATGAGCATGATGGGGTTGCAGACGTCTGTGCCGACAAATCCTGATCACGCAAGGAGTAGTCATGAAATGCCTTTCCACGATCGCCTGTGCGGTGCTCTTGATGGTGATGGCTGGGCTTGATGCCAGGGAGCTGTCCGGTAATCAGCAAGGTGTGTGGACCGTAGCTGATGGTCCATATTTGTTGACCGGCACCGTCCGCGTGCCGGCTGACAGCACTTTGCGCATTGAAGCCGGGGTCGAGGTGCGGGCCCGTGAAAACGTGATCATTGATGTGCATGGCACGCTTGAGGTGCGCGGCACGGCGGATGCGCCGGTGCGTTTTCGGGCAGAACAAGGCACGAGTCCTGGTACATGGCGGGGGATCGCTGTGCA
>SLQH01000337.1 GCA_007131555.1 Planctomycetota bacterium
AATTGCCCCCACTCGACAGCAGGGTCCTGGGGCAGGTCCTCTGAGCCCGGCGGAAGCTGCCGGGCCGACTGCCGTTCGGCCCCGGCAAGGCCGGTCAGCAAGGACACCAACAGCACCAGGCAACGACACAAGGGCATCTGTGGACACATCATGGGCCAAACCTCCACGATCGGTTACGGGCACGCCATGAAGACGCGCCGGGTTGCCAGGATCTTTCCGGTGCGCAGATCGAATCCCCCACCGCAGTCACCCTAAATCCGGCTGGAGGCTTTAGGGTTGCTATTCAGGGCGATATAGACGAATTCGGGCTTTCATCCAGAAGGCGAATCTTTTCTGTCTGCGCATATCCGCTTGAACAGCAACCCTAAAGCCAAAAGTCCAAAGCCCAATTGCCTTTGTTAGGATGAACTGCGCTGCAGCACCAGGTTCTGACCGGGTTGGCAGTCCCGCACCAACACCGCGCCCTCATGCCGACAGCCGTCGACCAGACAGCCATCACCAAGACCGTGGGCCACGCGCAGGGTCTGGGCTCCCCGACTATGGATCCTTATCTCATGCACGATTCCGTCGCGCATGCTGAAACCAAGGACGAAGGCCCCTTCACACAGCAGGCCGTCACAGTCGACATCACGCCAGGCTTCAGGACGGCAGGGCAGGACGTGCAACACCTCACCACGCTGCTGGACCAGCAGTTCAAACACCGCCTGCAGGGCCCCGAAGCCGGCGTCGAGCTGCATGACCTCAGATCCAGCCCGACCATTGTGCTGGGCCAGGGTGCTGACGCCGGGGAAGGCGGCATCATGCAAGGTGCCCCGGCCCTGGTTGACGAACAGCCGATACCAGAGATGCAGCCAGGTGAGAGCCGCATCACCATGCCCGACCCGGGCGTGGATGATGGCGGCCCAGGGCACACTCCAGCCACTCCAGGCTCCGGGGCCACGTCGCACCCAATGATGGAGACTGGCTTCTATCACAGGACGATGGACGGGATCATCGGGGTCGATGACGGCAAAGGGATAGATGCCGCCGAGATGGCTGTGATGACGATGCGATTCCTCAAGATCCTGGCCCTGCCACAGGGCGATGCGTTCATCCTGAACACCATGGGGATGTTCGGCACTGCGCGGACCGCGCACCGTGCTGTACAAGGGGAGATGATCGCGCACCGCCTGCCAACGCGGGTCGCTTGCTTCCCCCAGCACCTCAGCCGCTACCGTCAGGGTCCGGGCCAGCATATGGATGGCCGCCAACTGGAAGGAGGCATCAGCCCCCCAGGCCTGCATGTCACAGCCGCCGTATTCGGGGTTGACCGATACTGGCAGGTGCAAGCCGCCATCGGCGCCTTCCTCCAGCATGGCCCAGAAACCGGCAAAGGCTCCGTTGAGCATGGGCCAGGCGATGCGCCGCAAATGGTCCTCGTCAAGGCTGTAACGATAGTGCAGCCAGGCCAATTGAGCGACCCAGGCGGTACAGGCCTGATCAATGGTGCCGGTCCAGAAGGCCCCCACCACCTGGCAACGATCATCCACGGCATGGGGCAGCATGATGGCGGCAGGATCCCCGAAGAAGGTCGATCCGTTGGCCTGCAGATGCGGCCACCACCCCTGCAACAAGTCCCACAGGGGCTGACAATGGGCCACCCGGTTGCTGGTCAGGGCTGGCCACATGATCATCTGGATATTGATGTTGAAGTGGTAATCACAACTCCACGGCGGCAGCTGGTAATCCTCAAGGAAGGGCCCCTGCAGGGTGCAGGCCAGGGCATGCGGTGGCGAGGCACAGGCCTGCTTGTAGAGACCATAGGTGACCACGTCCTGGGCCACAGGATCATCAAGGCTGATCGTGGGCACAGCTTCCCAATAGGCCTGCCACCAGGCATCACGATCTTGCCAAGCAGCCAGATCCGCACTCAAGGCCAGAGCCGCGGCAGCCTGGGCCGCAGGCTCTTGCGCAAGCGCCGTGGCCAGGGCGAGATGGCCCGGCCCAGTCCGCACCATCACTGCCAAGGCCTCATCCTCAGGCGTGGGCTGGACGAAGGCATGCCCATCATCACTCCACACGGGGGGCGAAAAACCATCACGCTCCAGACGCCCACCGAGCAACTCGGCACTGCTGCGCAGGCGCCAGGACGGCTCCGGCCAAGATGACGGCAGATCAATCCGGGTCAGCTCATGCTCCACCAACTGGCGGATCGTGATGGCCTCTTCAGACCCTTGCCCATCTTGACACAACACGGTGATGATGCCCTGACGGACATCAAGCACGCCGCTCTCCAGACGCCAAGTCGGTGGCAGATCGATCTCCAGACGACCACCGCCTATCTGATGCGGACGGCGCTGATCACCGCCGCCCTCCAGACCGAAGGCCTGACGCAGGCCCGCCTCATCACCAGCCTCCAGCAACCGGCGAACACCCTGAAAGTCGATGCGGGCGGTGAAATCGTTACCGCCCCGGTGGTCCCAGAAACCGGCCCGGCCGATGGTCACGCACAAGCGCTCTGTACCCCAGACCATCAGGCCTTGGAGACCATTGCCAAGCAGCAGGCCGGTATGAGGACGAGGCAAGGGGAAGCGCCAACGCAGCTCCCCGGTGGCGGTGGTATCTACGGTATACATAGCGATACATCCATAGCTGTGCTGGGCCATCGATCACGGGTCGGCGTGATCGGTCTGGCCTTGGTCAGGGCGCTGCGGGACCAAACTCCATGCGAGCCGACCCGCGATCAATCTGCCAGCGGAACGGAAGACTCTCAGCGTGGCGCGACCAGGGCATGGCCAAGGCCTCGGCATCACCACCCGGAATGGCAATGACCAGGGCATCCTCCCGTCGTCGCAGTTCAAGATGCACCGTGCCGTCGTGACGCCTGTTGACATGCGTCCTGCTGTCACGGGTTGAGGTCCGTGGCCAACTGATGGCCTGGAGTCGGTCCTGATCGATCCGATAGCGCCAACGACGTTTGCCAACCACCTTGTCAAACATGACCACCCCGTGTCCTTCAATGGTGATGGACAGCTGCACCGCCGCCGCGACCGGCATTGACGCATCAACGGGCACCCGGCCCTCACCATGTCCGCGAATGATGTAACTCCCGGGGCCGTGGATGGCGATCTCTTCATCAGATTCGAACTGCACCCCGCTCACCCAGCTCAAGGACTCGTCGTACTCAATCCTGGCCCGCACCTCCGTCAGGAAGGCCTCCACAAAGGGAGGATCATCAGCGTGGGCCAGGCCCTTCAGGCGCTCATAGGCCTGGGCATACTGCCCGGCGGCCAGGAAGGCTTCGACCTCATCAAGATCTTCCGCCCACTGGTCCTGGAGATGTTGACGCCAGCGTTGGAGCAGCTCGTTCTCCAACAATGACACTACCGGTGCATAACGCGGACCACGATCATCATCGGCGGCCAGCAGGGAGTGAGCCTCGACGAACTGCCCCTGCTCGCAGAGAAAATGGAACCGGGCCTCCAGGCGTCTGATGGCCCGACCTTCAAGATGCCACATCAGCCCCCAGCCGGCCGCCGCCATCACAGCGACCAGCATGCACAGCGACAGCAGGATCGGCACCAGGCGCGTAGCGGAACGGTGACGGGTATGCTGATAGCCGGACCGTTCCCCGAACAGACGGGCCGAGTGCTGCAGGACCAGATGCTTGCCCAGGACCAATGACTGGGCCTCCTCGGCACTGGCCGGACGGGCAGCCGGATCCTTGGCCATCAGTCGAGCGATGATCCGCCGCAATTCGCTGCTGGGACCATCTTCAGGAAAGGTCAGGGGCTGGGTGCTGGCCCGCACCAGGACATCGACCGGGGTGCGCCCAGAATAGGGCACCCGACCGCACACCATATGATAGAGGGTGGCCCCAACGGCGTAGATGTCGGCACGGTGGTCGACATTGCTGGCATCCCGGCCCTGTTCTGGCGGCATGTAGTAGGGCGTGCCCATGACGCTTCCAGAACGGGTGGTGGCCCCCTCCTCGCCGGCCCCCCGCACGGCGCTGCGCGACAGACCAAGATCGGCCACCTTCACCACGCCCTCATCCGTGATCATGATGTTGTCAGGCTTGATGTCGCGATGGATCAGACCGTGACCATGGGCAAAGGTGAGCGCTTCCAGGACCTCACCGATGATCTCACGAGCCCGATCCTCTTCAAAGGGCCCGTCCCGCTTGAGCAACTCACGCACGCTACGACCACTGACCAGTTCCAAGCTGAAAAACAGGAGGCCCTCGACCTCACCGACATCGTGGACCCCGATCAGATGGGGATGCTGCAAGCGCCCGGCATTGCGGGCCTCACGCAGAAAGCGACTCCGCAGACTGGGATTGCGGGCTAAGCGCGGCGACAAGACCTTGAGGGCCACATGACGGTTGACGCTCAACTGCAAGACCTTGTAGACCTGCCCCATGCCGCCCTTGCCGATCATGGACTCGACCCGGTAGCCGGCAATCTCGACACCGCTTTCCAGGACCTGGCCTGAGCGGCCATCCCGACCCCGCTTGAAAACCTCGGCATCACGGCTCTGATTGGTACCGGGTTCAGTGGCAACCTGGGCCTGATCTGCAACACCAGACGACCCAGCCGAGCCCGACTCAGGCACCTGACGCAGATCCGCTATGCCGGCCTCGGCCGCTGCCTCCAGCGAAACCTGACCCAGGCAGCGTTTGAGACCCTCCTCAATCAGGGCCTCATCGGGACGCAGCAGGCGAGCCCGCTCTTCCAACGCAACGATCACCCGTTGGCGGGCTTGGTCATCAATGGTGGCAGCAGTGTTCATGCGGTGTTACTGTACTCGACTCAGCCTAAAAACAGCAGTTAGGCTTTGGACTTTAGGCTTTAGGGTTGCTATTCAAGCGGATATGCGCAGTCAGAATCGGTTCACCTTCTGGGTGAAAGCCCTAATCTGTCCAAATCGCCTTGTAGAGCAACCCTAAAGCCTACAGCCGGATTTAGACTCAGGGGACCCTCGAAAAAAACCTGAAATCGGCGGCACACGCAGCGTGCGCCCCGTTTTTCAATACCGGGCTGGAACCGGGCACTCCCGAGGTAGGGTTTTTTCAAATGCCCTGCTGACCAGGGACCACAACGAGGATCAGCTGGGCGAACAGTCAGAACGTCCATCCGAACACGAAGAAACCCTCGACGACATCCTGCTTGACCTTCAGGGTGGTCCCACCGAAGCCCTCCAGGAAATCATGACTGCTGCGATAATGGCGGAAGCCGACGCCACCGCCTATCGTCATCTGCCCAACGGTCACCTCAAGACTGGCCTTGACGCCGGCCTCCCAGGCCAGATCTACGCCATCAATGGCTTGCAGGTTACGCGCATCATCGACGCCCAGATAGGCGACCCCGAGGCCGATATAGGGCACCAAAGCAAGACGCAGATTGGGGCTGAAATCAAGATCGGCGCCGAGATGGTAACGGGCGGTCGTATGGATGAGTTCCACCGCTGTATCAGCAGAGGCACCATCCTGATAACCGCCGGCAATGCCCAAGCCAATGTGCAGATTGACGAAATCGCGCGGAGGGAAGGCACGTGGGGGACGCCAGATGACCTCGGCATGGAAAGCGGTATCCTGCTCGATGCCCTCGGTGATCTTCTTGGTCATCAGGGGCATGCCGATATGCAGTTCAATGCCCGAACGGTAGACGCTCGGCGGCAAGATCTCCAGGGACGTCTCAACCGTCCAGCCCAGCCCGATGCCCCACAGCAGCAGCATGCTCGCCTTGATCCACGGTATAGACATAAACACTCCTTGCGTACGCACAGGCCATGGGCGACCATGGAGGCACGATCACCAACGGCCAAGATCGTCCCCACCGATACGAGAGCGATCAAGGCAAAAAGCAGGCTGGCAGGACCCTGTGACTCTCACATCGACAACTTTTGTCGCCTCGTTGGGACCCTTCAGTCTGTAATCCGGCTGGAGACTTGAGGATGGAGACCGAATCCACCGGCACAGGCTCCCAGGAGCCTATTTGCAAGGGATAGACCGACACATCGCCTGACTTGGCCTTTTCGGCCCCGGACCCGCCAGTAAGCACCGCCCATCACAAAGCCACCACGGAGCACCGGGCCTTGGCCCGCGTGCCGACGCGCGGATGCCATGTTTTCGCGGAATCCCAACCCGGACGTCGGCATGATGACCGTAATCGGCATGTGGATACCGCGACTCGTGATCATGAGCGGCAACATAGAACACAAGCGGAGTGCAACGATGGCACCGCCGCCCCGGCCTCTATCCACCACAAGAGCTTCCGCCCGCCAATGTACGCGGGCCAAGGCCCGGTACTCCGAGTAATAATGCGGCTATGGTCATGGCTTTGTGACAGACGCGGAGCCTTTGTGCCTGACAACGATCACCTCAGCCGGATTCCCGTGAATGATGGATCCAAGCCCCGGACTCGCCAGCAACCATCGCCCATCACAAAGCCCCCACGGAGCACCGGGCCTTGGCCCGCGTGCCGACGCGCGACTGCCATGCTTTCGCCAAGTGCCAGCCTGATCGGCGGCAGGGCACCTGGACTACGGCTCGTAGATACCGCGACTCGTGACCATGAGCGACAACACAGAGTGCAAGCGGGATACTGCGATGGCACCGCCGCCCCGGCCTCTATCCACCGCAAGAGCTTCCGCCCACCAATGCACGCGACCCACAAGGCCAAGCCAGACAGCGCGTCAATCTATTTCCTTACAGGCCACCAGGCTGTTGCAGGACGACGAATCCCCCTTGGGCCACAGACAACCCGCGCTACACTTTTTGTCCTGCCCAGGGGCGTCATCCTGGCAGCTCGGGTCCTGACGGGGTTCTTCGCACTCTTTCGCGACCTACATGCTGCTCTGACCATGATTTGGATGGACCGTTGCCATTCACTGACACAAGGCTTGGCGGGGCCATGGGGCCGCCACCAAGCGATGTGCCAGGGCGCGACCGCCATCCATGACAAACGTCCGTGCATCCGGCAGGCTGTGTTGTTGTGACTTCTTTTCAACTGTTCGGGTCAGCACCGCTTTCCGGCCTCTCATCTGGCCACTTGCACAGCAGCTGTACCCACCCGACACCCTCAAAGGTATCCGCCCATGGCCGAGGAGCCCGTGACCCAGGACCCATCGTTCGAGAACGCCCCCGACCTGCCGGTGCGCAATACCGGGCCTCATGCCTATGAAGCCGAATCAATCCAGGTCCTTGAGGGCCTGGCGGCGGTACGCAAGCGCCCCGGCATGTACATTGGCGACCCTGCCACCACCGGTCTCAACCAATGTCTCTGGGAGGTGGTCGACAACGCCATCGATGAGGCCCTGGCCGGCTACTGCGATGTGGTCGACATCGCCATCCATCCCGACAACTCGATCAGCGTCAGCGACAACGGTCGCGGCATCCCGGTCGCCATCCATCCCACCGAGGGTCGACCCACGGTCGAGGTGGTGATGACCGTCCTGCATGCCGGCGGCAAGTTCGACGCCAATTCCTACAAGGTGTCTGGCGGCCTGCATGGAGTGGGCGTCAGCTGCGTCAACGCCGTATCGCGCTGGCTGGAAGTCACGGTGCGGCGCAACGGTCGATGCTATCAGATCCGCTTCGAACGCGGCGAAGTCACTGAAGAGCTCCACGAAACCGGCCCCTGTGAGCCGACCGACACCGGCACCACGGTCCGCTTCAAGCCCGATCACGAGGTCTTCGCCGACAACACCATCTTCGACTTCAAGGCCATCGCCAGTCGCCTACGCGAACTGTCCTTCCTCAACAAGGGTCTGCGCATCAATCTCGAGGACCATCGTGAGGAGGGTAAGGCTGAGGTCTTTTACCACGCTGAGGGTCTGGCCGGATTCGTCACCTATCTCAACCGGGGCAAGGAATCCCTGCATCCCAAGGTCCTGTACTTCCCCCTGACCGCCTCAGATGAGGTCGCCATTGAGATTGCCCTGCAATGGAACGACAGCTATGACGAACGCCTGCTGAGCTTCGCCAACAATATCCGCACCCGTGACGGCGGCACCCACGTTGAGGGCTTCAAGGCCGCCCTGACCCGGGCCTTCAACGCCTACGCCAAGACCAACAATCTCCTCGGCAAGGACAAACCCCCCGGCGGCGAAGATCTGCGCGAAGGCCTGACGGCGATCATCTCGGTCAAGATGTCCGATCCCAAGTTCAGCGGCCAGACCAAGGACAAGCTGATCAATTCCGAAATCTCCGGCATCGTCCAGAACAGCTTCGGGCAGGCCCTGGCCACCCACCTTGAGGAACACCCGACCATCGCCAAGGCCCTGGTCAAGAAGGCCCTGGTGGCCCAGCAGGCCCGGGCTGCTGCCCGCAAGGCCCGCGAACTGGTGCGCAAGGACCGTAAGGGCCTGCTTGGGGCCTCGAACATGCCCGACAAACTGCGCGACTGTGAGTCGCGTCTGGTCGATGAAACCGAACTGTTCCTGGTCGAGGGAGACTCCGCCGGCGGCAGTGCCAAAGTCGGCTCTGATGCCCACTTCCAAGCCATCCTGCCCCTGCGCGGCAAGCTCCTCAATGTTGAAAAGGCCCGCATCGACAAGGTCCTGGGCCACAACGAAATCTGCGCCATGGTCCAGGCCTTCGGCTGCGGCATCGGCGAGGAGTTCAACCTCGCCGGCCTGCGCTACGGCAAGATCGTCATCATGACCGACGCCGATGTCGACGGCTCACACATCCGTACCCTTTTGCTGACCTTCTTCTTCCGCCAGATGCTGCCCCTGATCGAACACGGCCATGTCTACGTCGCCCAGCCACCTCTGTTCCAGGTCCGCAAAGGCAAGAAGAAGGAGTACATCTTCAACGAACAGGTCCTGGCCGAACGAGTGGCCCGCATAGGCCTGGAAGGCAGCGAGCTCATCGATCGCCACAGTGGCATCGAACGCCGCATAGCTGATGGTGCCCTGCACGAACTCATCACGGTTTTGGGTGAATTCGAACACCACGAGCAGGCCCTGGCCCTGAAGGGACTGCGACTCGACGAATATCTCGACCTGCGTGACGGCCAGGGACGCCTCCCCAGCTATCGGATCACCATCGGCGAAACCATGCGCTATTGCTATAATGAGGATGAAGTCCAGGAGCTGGTACGCGGCATCCGCAACCAGGTTGATGACGCTCAAAACAGTGACAGCACCGACAATGCCGGCACCTCGGTCGGACCGGATTATGAAATCCTTGAGTTCACCGAACATGAACTCATTGATCGCAGCCTCGACAAGCTGCGCATGCTGGGCTACAATCCCAGCTTCCTCTTCGATGACGGCAGTGACCGGGTCGACCCCTTCGAACTGCACCACGGCAAGGACACCACCGTCCTGACCTCACTCCTGCCCATCCCTGAGGCCATCAAGGCATTCGGGGAGCACGGCCTTGACGATATCCAGCGCTACAAGGGCCTGGGCGAGATGAATCCCGACCAGCTCTGGGAAACCACCATGGATCCGGAGCGACGCACCCTGGTACAGGTCACCCTGACCGATGCCATCGAAGCCGAACGCATGTTCTCCACCCTGATGGGCAACGATGTAGCCATCCGTCGTGACTTCATCGAACGCTACGCCCTGTCAGTTGCCAAGAAGCTTGATGTGTGAATCAACCACGACGGTATCGCTGTGAGGAGTCACCCATGACTATCACCGTCTCCCGCCCCAGCCAGGACGAACTGCAGGCCCTTGGTGTCTACCAGTGGCCGATCTGGAGCCATGAGGCCGCCAGCTTCCCCTGGCACTACGACGATCGTGAGACCTGCTACATCCTTGAAGGTCGCGTCACCGTCACTCCCCAGGAAGGCCCCGCCGTGGATTTCGGCGCCGGCGACCTGGTGATCTTTCCGGCCGGGCTGTCCTGTACCTGGGCCATCCACGAAGCGGTTCGCAAGCATTATCGCTTTGGTGATGGGTAACCCTGAATACAGATGGCGACTATAAGGTTGCTGCACAAGGGGATGTAGACGAACAGGGATTTTGGACCAGAAGGCGAGCTCTCCTGGTCTACATGTATATCCACTTGGCCCTCGACATCCCTATCGTGATCACCGCCGATTACCAATCAACCCCGCCCGCATGGCCCAGTACAGCAGCTGCATGAGGGCGATGACGGCGGCGGCGACGTAGGTCAGGCCGGCGGCATTGAGGACGGCGCGCACGTGGGCGGTCTCTTCACCGGAACGGATGATGCCCAGGTCGGCCAACTGACGCTTGGCCCTGGCCGAGGCATCGAACTCGATCGGAACCGTGATGAAGGCGAACACCGTGGCCAGACCAAACAGCCCGACTCCGCCAATGGCCAGATAGTAGGCCAGGCCGTGATCACCCTGGGCCACTTGGTCGGCACTTCCCAGCATGATGCCGAAGATCACCAGCCACAGACCCAGATTCGACCCCAGGCTGGCGAGCGGCACCAAGGCCGTGCGCAAGCCCAGCAGGGCATAGCCACTGGCATGCTGGATGGCGTGCCCGACCTCGTGAGCAGCCACCCCGGCCGCCGCAGCATGCCGCCCGCGAAAGACCTCCGGACTCAGAGCCAGGGTCTTGGTCATGGGATTGTAGTGATCGCTCAGAAAACCCCGATGCTCGACCACCTGGACATCATCAATGCCCGCCTGATACAGGATCCGGGCGGCGACCTCGGCTCCGCACTGGCCGCTGGCCAGCGGCACTGCACGACCAGCAGCAAAGCGAGCCTTGACCATCACGGCACAAGCGCCCGACAACAGGATTGAGACTGCCATGATGAGCAGGTACAGCGGATCGAAATACATGAACCACATCGCACGCCTCCTGACAGGCTCCATTCTACCGGGTCACTACGACACGGCCTCTCAGTGATAGCACATCATGGGCCATACCGTCGTCAGCAGGCCTACACCGACACCACGCCATCACGACGGCGGGCCTTGGGGCTGACCCCAGTCAGACGGCGAAACCACGCCGCAAAATGGGACGCATCCGTGAAGCCCAGCGCTGCGGCAACCGCCTTGATCGGACGCTGGTGATCACGCAGCAACTCTTCGGCCCGGGCCAGACATTGCCGTTCAAGCCAACGGTGAGGGCTACACCCCATCTCGCGCCGGAACAAGCGGTCGATATGCGGACGACTGAGCCCAGCCCTGGCTACCATGGCTGGATAGGGTACCGGCCCGGCCCCAGGATGATCAGACAGGACCGCCAAAACCCGCACCAGACGGGCATCACGGGGAGCCGGCTCTACAGCGCTGCATCCCAAGGCGGTCATGTGCTGATACCAGATGGACAGAAAATTGGCCAGGGCGGCGTCACGCCGCCAACGTTGGACCAGATCGACCGCCGACTGCTCCCAATCGCCCGCCTCAACCCCTGCCACCACGGCCATGGCCGCGCCCTCCAGGGCCTCCCAGCCCACGCCACGGTCAACCA